>CBESNZ010000123.1:0-8825 GCA_965531045.1 uncultured Acidimicrobiales bacterium | reverse complement strand
CCGCCGGTCTTCGAGCTCGGGCAGCGGGACGACGACTTGGCGGTCGAAGCGTCCGGGCCGGAGGAGTGCGGGGTCGAGAATGTCGGGCCGGTTTGTGGCCGCCATGATCACGACGCCCTCGTGGGCTTCGAATCCGTCCATCTCGGACAGCAGTTGGTTGAGGGTTTGTTCGCGTTCGTCGTGACCGCCGCCGAGACCGGCACCTCGCTTGCGGCCGATGGAATCGATCTCGTCGATGAAGATGATGGCTCGGCCGCTCTTGCGGGCGGATTCGAAAAGATCGCGCACCCGGCTCGCTCCGACGCCCACGAACATCTCCATGAAATCGGAACCCGAGACCGAGAGGAACGGAACGCCGGCCTCGCCGGCCACGGCTCGAGCGATGAGGGTTTTGCCGGTTCCGGGGGGCCCGACCAACAGCACCCCTTTGGGGGTTCGGGCGCCGATGGCGCCGAACTTCTCGGCGTTGCTGAGGAAGTCGACCACCTCGCGAATTTCCTGCTTCACGCCGGCGTAGCCGGCGACGTCGTCGAAGGTGGTTCCGGGACGTTCGGCGGAATAGGTCTTGGCGCGAGAACGCCCCACCGACATGATGCCGCCCATCTGGCCCTGCGCCCGACGGTTCATCCAGATGATGAGGGCGACGATGAGGAAGAGCGGCAGGAACAGCGGCAGCCACTGCGCCAGCGCACTGGGCTCGGGTCGCACCAGGTTGACCTCGGTGTTGCTGGCGAACCGGGATTCGATCTCGTCAACCGACAACTCGTCGGGGCCAACCGTGTTGAACTTCCCGCCGGCGTTGACGGCTGCGTCGTCGGCGAAGAGGCCTTCGATGTGACCGTTGTCGGTGTTGATCTCGATCGACTCGACCTCGCCCGCGTCGACGGCCTTGAGAAACTCGGAGTACGACAGGTCGTCGCCGTTGTTTCCGGGCAACGTGAACGCTGCGAACAGGACGAAGATGAGGACGCTGGCCAGCCCCCACAGGGCCCAGCGGGGCCATTCGGTGGGTTTGGCGGGCGGGCGACCTGGCGTGGGCCGACGGTCGTGCGGGTCGGGCGGTGGGGGAGGAGGCGGTTTCGCCATAGTTCTTCCATGCTAGGGGCGACCGGGCGTTTCCAGGTAGCCGTCCCGGTGTCCACGTGTCACAGGGGAAGCGGAACTAGCGTCGCCCTGATGGAACGATCTTGTGCTCGCCCTACCTGCAAGTCACCCGCTGCGGCGACGTTGACGTACGACTATCACCGCCAGACGGTCTGGATCGATCATCTGAGCGTCGACGACCACCCGATGCAGCACGACCTGTGTTTGCATCACGCCGACATCACCCGACCTCCGCAGGGCTGGGAGCACGACGATCGCCGTGGTCAGTTCCATCAGGGGATCTTTGCCATCGCACAAGCCAGCTGATCCCGCCGCCGGCGGGGGCCCGGAAAGGGCCATCGCGGCACGGTGCGCGTCGACGGTAGCGTGCATCGGATGTCCGACGCCGAGCTTGTGACGCCACCCGCCATCATGGCGGTGGACCACCCCGATGCGCTCGGGTTCGGTTCGGCACTGGGCGTCGCGTTCATCGGCTGGTTCGTCGGGGTCGCTGCGTCGACGGTCGCAGCTGTCAACCTCGCCCGTGCGCTCGGCTACGACCTCGGCCAAGCCGGCGGCGAGGGGGCTTCGATCGGTCGCTCCGCTATGCAAATGGCGGAGAATCAGCCGTTGAGCAACGATGCCGCCCCGATCCAGTTTCTGGCGCTGTCCAACCTGCCCCTCTGGATTGCCCTGTTGCTCACGCCCCTGTTCATCGCGGCGTTGATGCACACGGCCCCGCGGGTTCTCTACGGCTTGCGGGTGACGGCGTCCGACATCCCGACCGGTATCGCGACCGGCGTGGTCATGCAGTTCGCCGCCGTACCGCTGTATCTGTTGTTGTTCAGGGTCATCGGCGAGCAAGACCTCAGCGGCCCGGCTCGAGAGTTGGCTGAACGTGCGCACGGGTGGGGCGTGATCGTGTTCGTGATCATGGTGGTCGTCGTGGCGCCGATCACAGAAGAACTGTTCTTTCGCGGGTTGATCTTCGGTGCCCTGTCGCGCATCTTGCCCGCCTGGGGAGCCATTGGCCTCTCCGCGCTCATCTTTGCGGCCGTGCACCTCCAACTGTTGCAGTCGATCGCGCTGTTTCTGCTCGGAGCGGTGTTGGCACTCCTCGTGCATCGGACGGGCCGGCTCGGGCCGGCCATCGTCGCCCATGCGGCGTTCAACGGTGTCACGGTCCTCGCGCTCCTGTAGCGGGGCCTGTTGTCCCGATCTCGAACGAGCAGACCCGACCGCGATGCTCATTTCCTCGGACCTGCGGCCGATGGGTCGGCACAATCTGAGTGCGCGGAGGCATTTGATGAGTAGGGCTGCAAAGTGTCGGCAATGTGGAAGCACGTTGGTATCGATCTCGTTGAAGGTCACCTCTGGTGACCGAACGATGTACTCGTGCTCGAAGTGCGACAACCGCACCTGGGATGCCGAGGGTGGGCCGACACAGCTCGCCGATGTGCTCGGTGAACTCGCAGCCACCAAGGTGCCTCGTCGCAATAGTCGCGTCGAAGCCGAATAGGGCGACCGACCAAAATAGCGCGGTGCCGCCGCCAGCCTGGCCTGACGTGCGACGATAGCGGGAATGCATGACGGCTTGAACAGCACGCGCCCCGACGAGCCAGACCCGGCGGTCGAAGAAGTCCTCGCACCGACCACGCCGAGCGCGGTCGGGTCGGCGGCGCGTGACCTGCGACGATGGGTCCAGGGCCGCAGCGGCGAGTGGTGGATGACCCTCACCATCGTTGCGGGTTGCGCGATCTTCGTCTTTCTCGAGATGCACCCGCAGTTGGTGTTTCGAGACAGCCTGCCAACCGGTGGCGACATGGGCGCCCACGTCTGGGGTCCTGCCTACCTACGCGATGAACTCCTGCCGAACTTCCGTCTTTCCGGGTGGACCCCGGACTGGTACGCCGGTTTCCCCGCATTCCAGTTCTACATGGTCGTCCCCGCGTTGGCGATCGTGTATCTCAACGCCGGTCTCACGTCGTCGGTCTGGCTGTCACTGCTCCTCGTTGCCGTCATAGCAGCGGGTGCCGTCGCCGCCGGTCGGACGCCGTTCTTCGCTCGACACCGCGGGCTGCTCATCGGGCTCGCAGTCGGCTTGGCGCTGTTCCTGGTCTCCTTCCCCTACGGCGTCGCGTTCAAGCTGATCGCCGTCCTCGGGCTCGTCAGCATGCCGATATCGGCATGGGCGCTCGGCCACATGGCCCGTTTGCCGTTTCCCGGGCCGGCGATGCTCGCAGTCGCCACCTTGCCATTCCTGTTCGATCGAAGCTTCAACATCTACGGCGGAAACGCCGCATCGACGATGGCCGGCGAGTTTGCCTTCTCGATCAGCCTGTCGCTGGCGTTGCTCTTCGCTGCCGTGATGTATCGCGGCTTCGACACGGGGCGTCACCGCGTCGCCGGCGCTGCGCTACTGGCGCTGGTCACGCTGTGCCATCTCATTCCCGTCATCTTCGTAGCGATCCTGATCTTGGCGAGCGCCCTCGTGCGGCTGTCCCGTCGGGTGATGGTGTGGCTCCTCACGGTCGGACCGGTGGCTGTGCTGCTCTCGCTCTTTTGGACGGGGCCGTTCTTCTTCCGTCGAGAGCTGCTCAACGACATGGGTTGGGAGAAGCTCGAGGGCAAGGACAAACTCGTGTCCGCGCTCATCACCCGGGAGACACTCAATCCCGACACGTTGCGCGACAACCCGCCACTCGAGTTGATCTTCGGGTTGGCCGTGCTCGGCTTCGTGGTGTCGATCGCTCGACGATCCCGGCTCGGCGTGGCGTTGGGCATCACCGCTTCCGTGCTGGCGCTGTTGATCGTCGATCCGCTGGCCGACACGTGGTCGGCCAACCCCATCACGGCGTGGCACGACCTCACCGCGATCTGGAACGCCAGGTACCTGCCGTTCTACTACTTCACGCTGTATCTACTGGCCGGTATTGGCATCGGAATCATCATCCGTTGGGTGGGCGACTCGATGCGAGACGCCTTCACCACCAGCGACGGCGAACTGGCGATGACGACCGGTGGCTCGCTACTCGTGGCCCTTGGAATGGGCTTTCCGCTCGGCGGGCTCGCCGTGCTCGTCAACAAGAACGCCGGACCGCTCTTCGGCGACGATGCGTCACTGTTCAATATCCGCCCGTTGTTGCCGGCGATCTTCGCTGCCGTCTGGATTGGATTGGCCGTGCTGCTCGTCGGCCGAGCGATCCAGTTGCACGGGCTGCGGCTCGATCGTCGCGGCCTGCGCGGCTCGAGATGGTTCACGTTCGGCGCCCTCGCCACCGTCTCGTCGATCGTGTTCATCAGCGTGGCCGCCCCCCTCGGCGCGTTGCCCGGCGGAACGTGGCAGAACGACGGCAAGTTCCATTGGGGACCGTTCGCCTCGCCCGATCGCAGCTTTGTGTCGGGCTGGGCCGAATGGAATTTCACGGGGTACCAGGCTCGGCAGGGCAACGACAACGGCGGCGGCTGGGACGAATACATCGCGGTCGTCGACACGATGGCCGAGATCGGCGAGGCCACCGATGGCTGTGGTCGGGCGTTCTGGGAGTTCGCGCCGGAACTCAACCGTTATGGCACCACCATGGCCATGATGCTGCTTCCGTTCTGGACGGAGAGCTGTATCGGGTCGATGGAAGGGCTGTACTTCGAGTCGTCGGCCACGGTGCCGTACCACTTCTTGATGCAAAGTGAGCTCTCCGGGCCTTCCGAGACGATCGACATCGACGACGAGACCACCAAGAAGCTGGGCGGGCCATCGCAGCCCCAGCGCGGATTGCCCTATACCGGGTTCTCGTTCGACGCCGGAGTAGAGCACATGCAGCTGATGGGCGTGCGCTACTACATGGCGTTCTCCACCCAAGCGCTCGAGGCCGCCCGCTCCCATGCCGACCTCACCGAGATCGCGTCGTCCGGCCCATGGGCGGCATTCGAGGTGGCCGGAACGCAACTCGTCGAGCCACTCGCGCTCCAACCAGCGGTGCTCGAAGGCGTCGGACATGAGCAGGAGCAGTGGCTCGATGTCGGTATCGATTTCTTCCAGAATCGTGACGACGACAGCGTGTTCCTCGCCGCTGACGGACCCGACGACTGGTTGCGGATCGAAGCGGATCAGGCGGTCGATGGCGTGGACCTGCCAGAGATTGCGGTCACCGACATCGAGACGACGAACGACACCATCTCGTTCTCGGTCGACCAGGTCGGCGTGCCGGTGTTGGTCAAGACCAGCTACTTCCCCAATTGGAAGGTGGATGGCGCCGAAGGTCCATATCGGGTCACGCCGAATCTCATGGTCGTCATCCCGACCGAAACCGAGGTCGAACTCCGATTCGGCCGGACCAACCTCGAGTACGTGTCGTACGCGGCCACGGTGGCCGGGCTCCTCCTGTTGGCGTTGTTCCTTCGCCGAACCGTCCCCGCCGGTGTCGTCGCATGGGATCCGCTCGACCGGGCATTCCGCGGCAGATTTGTCGAGCCGCCCATGCCGGTTGGCCCAGCGCCGTTCACGTGGGCGACGCCCGTCCCCGTCGGTCTCGCCGACCCCGAGGCGAGTACACCAGTCGTCGATGACCCCTACGCCGATCCCGACGATCGGGATGGGCCTGATGATGAGGGGCCCGATGATCCCGCCGCGGCCGAATGGCCCGACCCGCCCGCACCGTGAGTACCCGCCTGTCGCGTTTCGCGGCGGTCGGGGCCATGGCCACAGCCCTGGATTTCGGCGGCTATCTGGCGCTGCGAGAGCTGGGTCTGGCATTCGGTGTTGCCGACGTCCTGGCCCTCGGCATCGCCGGCGTCTTTTCCTATCAACTGCACCGCTCCGTCACGATGCGCGACGAACCGTTCCTCCGTTGGCTTGGCCACCCTTGGATTTTCGCCGCGGTCGGGGTGATTGCCGGCAGCGTCGATGTGGCGCTGCTCACCTCCTTCGGGGGTAGCGCGCCGGGAAAGCTCGGCGCCATCGCAGCTGCCGCGGTCGTGCGGTCGATCGCCCACCGGTGGGTGCTCTTCCGGGTCATCCGCGAGGATCAGGAACACCCGTCCAACCGGCCGTCGCCATCGGCGGGCCCGCGGCTGTCGGTTGTCATTCCGGCATTCAGGGAGGCCGACCGGATTGCGCAAACGGTGGCCGAGTTGCATACAGCCCTCAGCGAGCTGCGGCGGACTGGCGACCTCGAAGTCGTCGTCGTCGACGACGGGTCCGGCGACGGGACCGGCGACGTGGCCCGCGCTGCCGGGGCCGACCTCGTCATCGACCTCGAGCAAAATCTTGGCAAAGGCGGGGCGGTTCGTGCCGGGATGTTGGCGGCGACCGGGCGGTGTCGGGCGTTCCTCGACGCCGATCTCGCGTACAGCCCCGATCAGGTGTTGGTGTTGTTGCAGCAGATCGAATCCGGTTGGGACGTCGTCGTCGGCAACCGACACCACGTGGCAACCCGGACGCTTGTGCCGACCAGCAGGCTGCGCGATGTCGGCGGCCGAATGGTGAACCTCACCACGCAGGTGCTGCTCCTCGGGCAGTACCGCGACACCCAGTGCGGCCTGAAGGCCATGCGCGGTGATGTCGCCGAGCAACTGTTCGCCACCACCCGCGTCACCGGCTTCGCCTTCGACATCGAGGTGCTGCACCTCGTCGAGCGATACCGCCTCAGTCTCACGGAGGTTCCGGTGCACGTTCGCAACAGCGACCGCACCACGGTGAACCTCGTGCGCGACACCGGCCGTTTGTTACGCGACCTGCGCCGAATTCGGCGTTGGGCTCGCCAGGGGGCCTATCCGGCAGCCATCGACTTGCCCGATCCGCAGGAGACGGGTTCCTAGCCCGAACGGTACGACAGCCGCGATCGGCCCCGACCGGAGCGCTTCGCGCAGCGAGGAGCGCGCGTCCGTCGCAGAAAGCCCGGGCGACCCATGGTCGAGCGCATCCAGGCGACCTACGCTGTGTGGTCTCATGGCTGATTTTGATGCAATCTTCAAGGCGTACGACATTCGCGGGACCTACCCCGATCAGATCGACGCCGAAGGTGTGCGCCGCATAGGCGCCGGCTTCGGACGGTTCGTCGGGGATCACCCCGATGGCGGCGACACCGTCATCGTCGCCCACGACATGCGCCCGAGCGGCCCTGAATTGGTGGCAGCGTTCACCGAAGGCGCGACCGGGCAAGGTATGAACGTCGTGCACATGGGACTGGCGTCCACCGACATGATGTACTTCGCATCGGGCTCGCAGAACACGCCCGGAGTCGTGTTCACGGCGTCGCACAACCCGGCGGGCTACAACGGTATCAAGATGTGCTTCGCCGGCGCCAAGCCCCTCGGGGCCGACAGCGGCATGGCCGAGATCAAGGCCATGGCCGAATCCGGCCTCGACCCGGCCTCCACCACCGGAATCGTCAGTCGGATCGACCTGCTCGATGCCTTTGCCGAGCACTGCCATTCCTTCATCGACATGGCCAAGTTGCGACCATTGAAGGTCATCGCCGATACGGCCAATGGCATGGGCGGCCTCGTCGTGCCGAAGATCTTCGAGCACCTGCCCTTCGACCTCGAAGTCATGTACGAGGAGCTCGACGGGACGTTCCCGAATCATCCGGCCGACCCGATTCAGCCCGAAAACCAGGCGGATCTCGTCGCCCGCGTGCTCGAAACCGGCGCCGACATCGGTTTGGCGTTTGACGGCGACGCCGATCGGGTCTTTCTCGTCGACGAAAAGGGTCAGGGCATCTCGGGTTCGATCACCACGGCACTCGTTGCGAAGGGACTTCTCGAGAAGAATCCGGGAGCGACGATTCTCTACAATCTGATCTGCTCGAAATCGGTGGCCGAAGTCGTCGCCGAAGGCGGTGGTACCTCGCAGCGGACCCGCGTCGGCCACTCGTTCATCAAGGCGGTCATGGCCGAGACCGGGGCACTCTTCGGTGGGGAGCACTCCGGCCACTACTACTTCCGCGACAATTTCCGAGCCGACAGTGGCCTCATTGCGGCGCTCGTCATCCTCGAGGCCTTGTCGGCGGCGAACCAGCCGCTGAGCGAACTGTGTGCGCCGGTCGATCGCTATTTCGCGTCGGGCGAGATCAACACGAAGGTGGACGATACCGAGGTCGTGATCGCGAGGGTGTCCGCAGCGTATGGCGATGCCGATCAGGACCGTCTCGATGGGCTCACGGTCGACTTGGGCGACTGGTGGTTCAACCTGCGGGCCTCGAACACCGAACCGCTACTGCGGCTCAACCTCGAAGCGTCCACCAAAGAGATGTGCGCCGACAAGGTGGCCGAGGTTCGTGCGCTGTTCGGCGATTCGGCGCTCGACTGAGGTCGTCGACCTGAGCGAACGCAGGTGCACGACGTAGACTTGCTCGCTATGGCATTGCAACCACAACTTCTCGAGATTCTGGCGTGTCCAGAGGACAAGGGACCGCTGTTCTACTTCGAGGACGAGAACGTGCTGTTCAATCCGCGCCTCAATCGCACCTACGAGGTGCGTGACGACATTCCCGTGATGCTGCTCGATGAGGCCACCGATCTCGACGACGCCGAGGCCGCCCGTTTGGTTGCGAAGGCCGAAGCCGACGGCATCTCGCCCACCTTCGAGCCCTCCAGCTGACTCTTTGGAGCGGTTGATCTGCCCGGTTCAGGGCTACGCCTGGGGGTCGGTGACGGCGATTCCCGAGCTGCTCGGTACGGCGAGTACCGGCGCGCCACAAGCCGAGCTGTGGATGGGCACCCACGAACGCGGACCCGCGACG
>CBESNZ010000122.1:0-8826 GCA_965531045.1 uncultured Acidimicrobiales bacterium | reverse complement strand
CGACGTGATCGAGTGGATCGCCACTTACATGGAGACCGTCGACCAGTACCCGGTGCTGTCCACGGTCGAACCGGGCGAGGTTCGCGCTGCGCTCCCAGAGCATCCGCCGGCGGAGGGCGAACCTTTCGAACGTCTGTTGGCCGACGTCGACCGGGTGATCATGCCCGGCATCACCCATTGGCAGTCGCCCTCCTTCTTTGCCTACTTCCCGGCGAACGCCAGCGGCCCCTCGATCCTGGGTGAGCTGTTGTCCGCTGGTCTCGGCGTGCAAGGCATGCTGTGGGCGACCAGTCCCGCCTGCACAGAGCTCGAGACGCTGATGTGCGACTGGATGCTCGACGCCGCAGGCTTGCCCGATCGATTCCGATCCGATGGTCTCGGTGGTGGCGTCATACAGGACAGTGCCTCGAGCGCAACGCTCTGCGCGTTGCTCGCGGCACGGGAAGCCGCCGTGCGAGGCGGCGCGCAATTGACCGACCTTCGGCTCTACGCGACGGCGCACTCGCACAGCTCGGCCCAGAAGGCAGCGCGCATCGCCGGGCTCGCAGACGAGCAGCTGGTGCTGGTGGACGTCGATGCCCGTCACGCCATGCATCCCGACGATTTGGCGGCTCGGCTCGATGCTGACCTGGCTGCGGACCACACGCCATTCTTCGTGTTCGCCACGACGGGTACGACCAGTTCGACCGCCCTCGACCCGATCGAAGCCATTGCCGACGTCGTCGCCACGATCGACCCCAAGTCCAGGCCATGGCTTCACGTCGACGGGGCGTTTGCCGGCTCCGCCGCCGTGTGCCCGGAGTTCCGCTTCGTCAACGCCGGCCTCGACCGCGCCGACAGCTACTGCTTCAATCCGCACAAGTGGCTGCTCACGAACTTCGATTGCAGCCTCTTCTGGGTGGCCGACCGAACGCGCTTGCTCGATGCTCTCAGCATCTTGCCCGAGTACCTACGGAACGAAGCCACCGAGGCGGGAACCGTCCTCGACTATCGCGATTGGCAGGTGCCGCTCGGGCGCCGCTTCCGCGCCCTCAAGCTCTGGTTCGTGGTGCGATCGTTCGGCACTGATGGCCTTCGTGAGCACATTCGCCGCCACTGTGATCTGGCCACAACCTTCGCCGCATGGGTCGAGGCGTCCGACGACTTCGAAGTCGTCACGCCGACGCCGCTTAGCCTGGTCTGTTTTCGCCATACCGGAGGTGATGCGACGAACGAGGCCATCCTCGACGCGTGCAATGCGTCGGGCGACCTGTATCTCACGCACACCAAGCTGAACGGCCGGTTTGTGCTCCGGCTTGCGATCGGCGCAATCGGCACCGAACTTCGTCATGTCGAAGCCGCGTGGGCGGCGCTTCAGACCGCGGCAGCCACCGTCGACGTGGCGTGAGAACACAACGGTTGTGGCACCTCGTGACGATGTCGTTCGTCGTGGTCGGCGCCGCGCTGACGTTTGCACCGTGGAGTTATAGCGGGACTCGTGGGCGGTCGAGTTATGAGCTCGTGCGCTCGGCCGAGCGGCTCACGCTGCTCGATGGCGGGTATCCGGGAGTGGTGGCAACCGCGTGGAAGGCGATGCCGATTCTCGCGGCGCTGATCTTGCTACTCGGGCTCTTTGCAGCGCCGGTCTGGGTTCGCGTCTCGGCGCTGGTCTACTCCGTACTCCTCGGCGGCGCAGCGTTCCTAGTGGTAGCTGCTCCGACACCGCTCCGGTCCGGAATCGGCGCGAAACTCGCTTTCGCGGTGGCCGCGTTGACGATTCTCGTCATCGCCATCGGCCCGCGGGGTCCGCTCGGTACGACAGTGCTCGACGAAACGCCGTAAGCTCCACTCTTTCCAAATACGGCAAGGGATGGCTCGTAATGGCCGAAACCGAGATTGGCCTGGGCAAGGCAGCCCGCCGCGGGTACAGCTTTCGCGACATCGCCATCGTGCCGAGTCGGCGCACGCGCGATCCGCAGGACGTCGACATCTCGTGGGAAATCGACGCCTACCGATTCGCAATGCCGTTCATCGCTTCGGCGATGGACTCGGTCACCAGCCCTGCCTCGGCCATCGAGACCGGTCGTCTCGGTGCCCTCTCGGTGCTCAATGCCGAGGGATTGTGGGCTCGTCATGCCGACGCCGATGCGGCATTGGCGAAGATCGCAGCGACGCCCGAGGACGAAATTCGCACCGTCTTGCGTGACCTCTACGCAGCGCCGATCGATGCAGATCTGCTGGCCCAGCGAGTTCGCGACATCAAGGCCGGTGGCGCGGTTGCCGCGGTATCGGTCACCCCCGGAATGGCCGCAGCGCTGACTCCGACCCTCAACAAGGCCGAGCTCGATCTGTTGGTCGTTCAGCGCACCGTGATTTCCGCCGAACACGTTTCGAAGAACGTCGAGCCGCTGAATCTCAAGACGTTCGTGCGCAACCTCGAAGTGCCGGTGCTCGTCGGCGGGTGCGCAAGTCAACAGGCCGCGCTGCACCTGATGCGAACGGGCGCCGCCGGCGTACTGGTCGGCATCGGCCCCGGGCAGGCGGTCAGTAGCACCGGTGTGCTCGGGCTCGGCGCGCCGCAGGCCACCGCCATTGCCGATGCGCGGTCCGCGCGAATGCGGCACCTCGACGAAACCGGTGTGTACTGCCATGTGATCGCCGACGGCGGCATGGCCAGCAGTGGTGACATCGCCAAGGCGATCGTGTGCGGTGCCGACGCGGTGATGATCGGCACGATGCTGGCTCGAGCCACCGACGCTCCCGGTGCGGGAAGTAATTGGAGCAACAAGGCGTCGCACCCCGACCTACCGCGCGGGCATCGCAGCTCGGTTGACCAGATCGGATCGCTCGAGGAGATACTGGTCGGCCCGGCGGTGTCGGATGAGGGTCACAGCAATCTCGCCGGCGCGCTCCGCACGTCGATGGCGGCGTGCGGGTACACCGATGTGAAGGACTTTCAGAAGGCGTCGCTGATGGTGCTTTCATGACCGACAAAAGCGCAAGCACCGGTGCGGTTGCGAACGCCGACGTCGTCGACGAGCCGACGGTGCTCGTCATCGATTTCGGCGCACAGTACGCCCAGCTGATCGCCCGACGGGTGCGCGAGTGCAGCGTGTACAGCGAAATCGTGGGGCATCGGATCACCGCTGCCGAAATCGCGCAACGGGCACCGGTTGGCCTGGTGCTGTCGGGCGGGCCGATGAGCACCAACGTCGAGGGCGCGCCGCTACTCGACCCGGCCATCTACGAGCTCGGCATTCCGATCCTCGGCATCTGCTACGGAGCACAGCTCATCGCCACCCAGCTCGGGGGCGAGGTGAGCCGCTACGCAAAAGGTGAGTACGGGCGAACCGACCTCACCCGGACCTTCGCCGAGTCGTCGCTGCTGACCGACGAGATCCCGGCCGAACAGACGGTGTGGATGAGCCACTTCGACACGATCAGCCGGTTGCCCGACGGGTTCGTGGCGTGTGCATCCACCCCGGTGGCACCAGTCGCGGCGTTCGAGAACGACGAACGACGCATCTACGGCGTGCAATACCACCCCGAGGTTGGCCACACACCTCATGGCCAAGCGGTACTCGAGCACTTCCTGCACAACCTCGCCGGCATCGAACGCAGCTGGACGATGACCAACCTGATCGACCACCAGATCGAGCTGATCCGAGCCCAGGTCGGCGAGGGGCGAGCGATCTGTGGCCTGTCCGGCGGCGTCGACTCGGCGGTCGCTGCGGCGCTGGTTCACCGGGCGATCGGGTCGCAGCTCACGTGCGTGTTCGTCGACACCGGCCTGATGCGCAAGGACGAGGGCGAGCAGGTTGTCGAAACCTTCCGCCGCAATCAACACATCGAACTCATCCACGTGCGAGCGGGCGACGAGTTCTTCGAAAAGCTCGCGGGTGTCACCGAACCCGAAGCGAAACGCAAGGTCATCGGCGAACTGTTCATCCGTATCTTCGAAAAGGCACAAGGCGGGATCGACGACGCCAGGTTCCTCGTGCAGGGAACCCTGTACCCCGATGTCATCGAGTCGGGAACCGCTGATGCGTCGAAGATCAAGAGCCATCACAATGTCGGCGGTCTGCCCGACGACATGGACTTCGAGCTGGTCGAGCCCCTGCGCAGCCTGTTCAAGGACGAGGTACGAGCTGTCGGCACCGAATTGGGTCTGCCCGACGAGATCGTGTGGCGCCAGCCATTTCCGGGGCCGGGCCTCGGCGTCCGCATCATCGGTGAGGTGACGCCCGACAAGGTGGCGATCCTCCAGGAAGCCGACGCCATCGTGCGGCAGGAGATTGCCGGCGCCGGACTCGAACGCGAGATCTGGCAGGCGTTCGCGGTGCTGCCCGACATCCGCACCGTCGGCGTGATGGGCGACGAGCGTACCTATGGCTATCCGGTCATCATTCGAGCGGTGAAGAGCGAAGACGCGATGACCGCCGACTGGGCCCGGTTGCCCTACGACCTGCTCGAGACCATGGCGAACCGGATCATCAACGAGGTGCCCGGCATCAACCGTGTGGCCTACGACATCACGTCGAAGCCCCCGGGCACCATCGAGTGGGAGTGAGTGCATGGCACTCTCTGAGTCCGACGAGGCCAACCCGGACCATCTGAAGTTGCTGACCGAGGCGTCGGCCTCGTTCGGCGAACTCGTCCAGCAGGTCGGAGACGACCAATGGCAACTCGAAACCGTCGTCGAGGGCTGGAACGTGCTGACGCTCGTCGCCCACGTCGTGATCGGTGCGCTCCACGCAACCGGATCGCTCCATGGCGAGGATATGTCGGGGTTGCTCAAGGCCGACTCGTCGGTTCTCGGTGCGAATCCCATGACCACCTGGCGCGGCAATGCGATCGCCGAGCTCAAGGCGTTTGCCGAGCCCGGAGCGCTCGAGCGCACCGTTGACCACCCGATCGGTGAGATCTCGGGCCTGACGCAACTGGGTTTTCGCATGACCGAGAACGTCGTGCACGGGTGGGACCTGGCCCAGTCTCTCCAGCTGACCTACGACATTCCCGACCACCACGCCTTGTACCTGCTCGACTTCTGGCTGCCACTCACCAACCTGTTGACGGGCACGGGTCACTGGGGAACCATGGTCGTCCTCGATGGCGGCACCATGGCAACGTCGGCGGCAGCGCCCGCAGACCGCCTGCTCGCTGCCCTGGGCCGACAACCGAGCTAGGGCTTCTGCGGGGGTGATTTCTGTGGCGGGGAGCGATTCGCGTAGGGTTCCCTGATCGACGAGGGCTCCAGGGGGCACCGCAGAATGGACGAGTATCCGGTCAAGGTCGGCAGCATGCTGTACACGCTGGTCGACCCGAGCAAGGGCCACGAAGTGGCCTACAACCGCTGGTACGAGCGTGATCACTTCTACGCCGGATGCATGATCGGCCCGTGGTTGTTCGCCGGCAGCCGGTGGTGCGCAACGCGTGACCTCAAGGACCTCCGTTTCCCGGCCGACGACTCCAATCTGTTGACCCAGCCGTACGACGCAGGTTCCTATGTCGCGA
Organism: uncultured Acidimicrobiales bacterium; assembly: GCA_965531045.1. Lineage (GTDB taxonomy): Bacteria > Actinomycetota > Acidimicrobiia > Acidimicrobiales > SHLQ01 > CBESNZ01. Next base: position 3,333 of record CBESNZ010000122.1, on the reverse strand, counting down.
TCTATTGGGTGCACGAGGGCCACGATGCCGAACACTGGGCGTGGGCCGGTGAGCAGGTGGTCGAGCTGTACAAACAGGGTCGAGGCTTTCAGGAACGCAAACACGCGCACACGGTGCTCTATGACTACAGCGACACCGTGTACCGCGACCCCGACGGTGTGCCCGTCGAGCTCGCCCTCGACCACGGTTTCGCCGGGTCGATCTCCATCGCCATCCAGACCAACGAAGGCGTCTCCGCCGACGAGTGGGCCGCCTGGGTCAAGAGCGATGCGGGTCTGCCCGCATTGCTGGCCGGTAGCGACATTGCCCTGGCCTCGATCTGGACTCCGCAACAGGGAGGCGAGAACACCGGCCAGGCGCCGATGGACCTCGGCATGCCGGGTGGCGGCCCCGACCGCAGCCTGCAGTTGCTTTTCACCGACACCGATGTGCGCGAGAGCTGGGACAACGTGAAGGCCTACGCCGAGGCGGTCGAGGCATCGGGATTGGCCAAAGTCGTTGCCGCGGCGCCGTTCCACAAGACCGACGTCGGCACCGATACGTACACCGATCAGCTCTGGTAGGGCGTGACGGATGGAACTCTCGGCGGTTGAGCTACGCGTGCTGGGCGCGTTGATCGAGAAGCAGCGGACAACGCCCGACTCGTACCCCCTCACCACCAACTCGTTGGTGAACGCCTGCAATCAGAAGTCAAGCCGCGATCCGGTGATGGACGTCGCGGCCTCCGATGTCGATGCGGCCATGCTTTCACTGCGCGATCACGGCCTCGCTCGAACCGTGCGTGGCGACGGTCACCGCACCTACAAGCACCGGCATGTGGCCGACGAGGCGATGGGCCTCGACGGTGAAGAGGTTTCGGTTCTCGCCGTGCTCATGCTACGGGGCCCGCAGTCGCCCGGCGAGATCAAGACCCGGACCGAACGGTACGTCGGCTTCGACTCGCTCGAGGCTGTCGAGGCCGCGTTGGGTCGCCTCGCCAGCGGCCCCGAGCCGCTGGTCGCCGACATCGGTCGAGCGGCGGGACAAAGCCAGGATCGGTGGTTCCACCTCCTCGGTGACGGCGAGATCCCCGAGCCGTCCGTGGAATCTTCGGCCAAGGTCGCGGGGTCGACGGCGACGAGCGGCAGTCGGATCGGTGCGCTCGAGATAGAAGTCGCCGAACTTCGCGCGCTCATCGAAGACCTGTACATGCAACTCGGCGTTGCCCTTCCCGAATCAGACGGCTAGTCGTTCGCGGCGGCGACCACCGGTGCCATTGCCTCGAGGGCGTCGTAGCTGAGCCCGATGTAGGTGATACCCCAGCGCTCGCGCCATTGGTGCAACTGCTCGACGCATTGCGTCACGCTGCCGACGAGCGCATGTGGTGAGTCCATCGCGTCGGCCGGGTCGAGGCCGAGGCTGGCGGCCATCACCTCGGCGACGCCCTCGCGGTCATCGCTGATCGCCGCCAGGTGCACGCGGGTTTGTAGCTCGATGTGGTCGAACCGATCGCCGGCGGCCTCGCGGATCCAACCGATCTTGTCGTCGGTTGCTGTCGGCGTAGCCGAAGGCCCAGCTCGATGATCGATCACGCCAGCGCCGAGCCCGGGATTTACCCCGACGATGTTCGCCTCACGCGCCGCCAGGCTCAGCACCTTCTTGCCGCCGCCCGCAATCATGACCGGCGGATGCGGTCGCTGGTGCGCCAGCGGGCTGCCGGTGAGGTGCACGTTGTAATGCTCGCCATCGACATCCACGCGTTCGCCGGCGAGCAGGCCCCTAACGATCGGCACGGCCTCGGCGAGCCGGGCGATACGGACCCCGGGTCGGTCGTAGTCGATGCCCATGCCCTCGTAGTCCGCGGTGGCCCAACCCGCACCCATGCCGAGCTCGAGTCGCCCACCCGATAGCTGATCGAGCGATGCGGCCTCCTTGGCAAGCACGACGGGATGCCGGAAGTCGTTGGCGAGGACCAGGGTGAGCAGGCGGAGCTCGGAGGTGACGGCTGCGGCCGCGGTGAGTGCAACCAACGGAGCGAATTGATCGTCGACGTGGTCGGCGATCGAGAGCGTGGAGTATCCGAGGTCCTCGGCCTTCCGGGCCAGTTCGGTCCACTCGCTCGGATCGACGATGCCGCTGCCCTGCACGCTGAATCGGAACGGACGCACCGCCGCGGGTGGCTGAGGAGAGGTCATGGTGCAAGGCTACGGGATGGCCAACGACGCACTGTCCGATTTCGATCGCACTACCTTCACCCATGACGGCGAGACGAAGACGATCTTCCGACAAGGGTCCGGTCCGGCCGTCATCGTGATGACCGAGATCCCCGGTATCACCCCGAAGGTGGCCGACTTCGCCCGTCGGGTGGTCGCGCTGGGCTGCACGGCCGTGCTGCCGTCGTTGTTCGGCGAGCCGGGGAAAGAGCCGAGCAACACCTACGCGCTGCGGAGCATTGTCAAGGGCTGCGTGTCGAAGGAGTTCATCGCGCTCGCTCGAAACACGACAGCGCCGGTCACCGTCTGGCTCCGAGCGTTGGCCCGACACGAGTTTGCGCAGTGCGGCGGTCCCGGCGTCGGGGCCGTGGGCATGTGCTTCACCGGGGGTTTCGCTCTGGCGCTGATGCTCGACGACATCGTGATCGCGCCCGTGCTGAGCCAACCCAGTACGCCGTTTCCCCTGGGATCCGACCGAAAGCGGGATATCGGTTTGAGCGCCGCCGACCTGGCCGTGGTGAAACAGCGAGTCGACGACGGGGTCTGCGTGTTGGGGATGCGGTTCACCGGCGACCCGGTGGTGCCGGCGGAACGGTTCGAACGACTTCGAGCCGAATTCGGCGACGGGTTCGTCGGCATCGAGATCGACTCGTCGGAGGGCAACCCGCACGGTCATCGGAAGCAGGCGCATTCGGTGCTCACCGAGGATCTGATCGACGAACCCGGACAACCGACGTATGAGGCATTGCAGCAGGTGCTCGAGCACTTTCGAACGCGGTTATTGCCCGCGTGAGGCCGTAGAACGGTCCGATTGGCCCATTTCGGCCGATTGGCCGCAGCGAACCGGGAAAAGGTGAATTTGCCCCCGTGATCGGTCGATGGAACCCCGTAGGCAAAATCCGGCGGTTCTATGGCAGAGCAACACGAACAAGACAGCTGGGCAGGTAAGCCCGTCGCCGCGTTCGTTCTGCGCGCCCTTGCCTTCCTCGTGCCAATCGCCGTGTCGATCGTGTTCTTTGTCATCCTCTTCGGTGTTCCCGAATCCGAGTCCTTGCCAAACCGACGACTGGACTGGATCGGGTTCTCCATCCTCACCATTGCGCTGCTCAACGTCAATGTTCAGCTTTCGGCACCGCGCTGG
>CBESNZ010000121.1:0-8846 GCA_965531045.1 uncultured Acidimicrobiales bacterium | reverse complement strand
CCCCGGTACAACCACGACGGCCATTGTATCGGACCCAGTTTCTGCCGCGCCTGCTCCGGTGGTGTCGCGGACGGTCAATACCGACACCGAGGCGCCCCGACCCACGCTGCGCGATCGTCGCACCGCCGGCAAGCTGCGAGCCCGAAAAGTACGGCGCCTCATCCGACACGTCGAGCCGTGGTCGGTCCTCAAGATTTCGTTGCTGTTCTTCTTTTGTCTGTGGGCGATCTTCCTGCTCGCCGGCGTAGGGCTCTGGCGAGTGGCCACCGAGCAGGGTGTGCTCGACAACGTCGAAAATTTCATCGAAGAACTCTTCGTCCTCAACGAGTTCGCATTCAACGGCGCTCAGATCTTTCGTGGCGCTGCCATCGGTGGTCTCGTGCTCACCGTGGCTGCCACCGGCTTCCATGTCCTGCTCGCCGTGTTGTTCAACCTGATCTCCGATCTCACCGGCGGCCTCCGCGTCACCGTCATCGAAGAAGAAACCGCCAGAGTGTGGCCGAATACCTAACGCACTCTCGGCTTCGGCTCGGCGGAACCGAGTTCGCAGCTCCAGTGCCAACGTCGCCGCCGAACCTCGGGCCTCGATGCTGCACACCAAGGTGCTGACCCGGGCCCTCGTCCCTCGGACCCTTGCTTCCCACCTGGTGCTGGCGGCGAGTCGACGGCGGGCTGGATTGTGCGGTCGCCGAGCTCTTTTGAGTAGGACTTGGTGGGCGAATGAGGTAGCAACCCCCACGGCGGAGCGATACCGTCATTGGAGCTTTGCGGGCCTATAGCTCAGTTGGTTAGAGCGCACCCCTGATAAGGGTGAGGTCGCTGGTTCAAATCCAGCTAGGCCCACAGAACGTCAAAATGCGTCCCCAGAGGGGACGCATTTTTCGTTCTGTGGGCCTTTGGCCGCTGTCTCTATGGTGCGTTCGGGCCACGCAGGCCGTCGGCTTCGGGCGCTGGGGCGCCCGAAGCCCTTAGCGAGTTCTTCGCCTTGGGGGCTCAGAACTCGGGCCGGAAAGGGCCCGCCGGGGGCGGACGGTAGGGTGGTGGTATGCGGATGCTTCGACGGATTCTCCTTGCGGTCCTTGGTGCCGGAGCGGTCGCCGCCGCCTTGCGGTTCAAGGGAACCGGGGGGACGCCGCCACAATCGGGCGGCTGGCGTGAACTCAGCGGCCCCGAACTGCGATAGCACCCCATGCGGTCCGCAGTCGTGGGTGTCGGGGCGGTCGGCGCCCGAGTAGCCCGCCAGCTCGTTTCCAGCGCGGCGATCGACACGGTGCTCGTGGCCGACCAAGATCCGCACGTCAGTGCAACAGTCGCCCGTTCGCTGGGCGCCGGCGCCGAGGTCGTCGAGATCAGCGGTCCCGCGTCGTTGCCGGAGGTCGACGTACTCGTGTTGGCTTCGCCGCCGGGAACGCATGTGACGTTGGCCCGCGCCGCCGTCCTGGCCGGGGTAGACGTCGTGTCGGTATCGGACTCGGTCCACGACATCGAGGGTTTGCTGCAACTCGACGACTGGGCTCGAGAGCGCAACACCCGCGTGGCGGTCGGAGCCGGCCTGATGCCGGGTCTCACCTGTGTGCTGGCCAGACACGGCGCTGCGCTCTTCGACGAAGTCGCCGAGATACACGTGGCGAAATCCGGCACCGGCGGGCCGGCGTGCGCGCGCCAACACCACCATGCCCTCAATCTGTCGAACGACGAATATCACGACGGGCAGTGGACGACCCACCGCGGTGGATCCGGACGGATACTTCGCTGGTTTCCGGATCCGGTCGGCTCGCGCGATTGTTATCGAGCACTGTTGCCCGACCCCTCGCTATTGCACCGTTCGTTCCCGGACACCGAACGCATCACCGCTCGGGTGGCGGCCACGCGTCGAGATCGGCTGACCATGGGGATACCGATGTTGCGCCCACCGCATCGCCCGGAAGGCGGCGTCGGCGCAGTCCGTGTCGAGCTCTGGGGGAGCCGCAACAACCAACGTGACGTCGTGGCCTACGGCGCCGTCGATCGGCCCGGAGTCGCTGCGGGGGCCGTCGCGGCCCTCACCGCAACATGGATGCTCGCGGGCCGAATTCTTCCGGTCGGAGCAGCCGGTCTCGCCGACCTGGTCGAGCCGGTTCCGTTCTTGGCCGAGCTGGCGACGCGAGGTGTCAAAGCGGCGGTGTTCGAGGGCGAAACCGCTTGGAAGCTCCCCTCCGAGTAGAGATCTCGCAACTTTCTCTCGGTCGGCATAGGCCGTTTGGACTATTGGAATTTCAACGCTAAAGGCCGGTGTCCGAGATGCCGAAGACCTCTGCAGGCGAACTTCTGAAAGAAATTCCTCAAGGTCTGCTCGGAACGCGACGAAACCTTCATCACTGGAAACAACGCCGAGGCAACTCGGATCAATCAAGAGGGTGAAGGCAAACGCAACATGGGTGAAAACGCTACCGACCAACAACAGCTGAACATGATGATCGAGGACAATCTTCCCCTCGTAAAGCACATCGTGTTCCAGGTGGCTGTGCACTTCCCACGCCACGTCGATCGTGAAGATCTGGCCCGAGCCGGCGCACTCGGTCTCGTCGAAGCCGCTCGTCGCTATGACGAGTCTCGCGGCGTTCCCTTCGATCGATTCGCCGCCCGCCGTATCCGCGGCGCAATCCTCGACGCCGTGCGGGCCGCCGACTGGGCCCCTCGCTCGGTGCGAAACCTCGGTCGCAAGCTCGAAGCCACAGAGCAGCGCCTCGCAACACAGCTCGGCCGGGTTCCCAACAAGGACGAGATGAGTGAAGCGCTCGGCATGTCCATCGCCGAGATGGATCGTCTGCAGAGCCGCATGTTCCGCTCCGTCGTGTTGGCCCTCGAACACGAGGTCAACGACGAACAAGACGAGGACCTCACGCTGGTCGACGTCCTGATCGATCAGAACTCGCCCGAGCCGCTCGAAGAGTTGCAGAGTCGGGAAATGAACGGCTTCTTGCGCGACGCGGTTGCGCTGCTGCCCGAACGCCAGCGGCTCGTCGTGATCGGCTACTTCCTCGAGGGTCGTACCTCGCAGGAGCTCGCGACCTTCCTCGGCGTGACCGAGTCACGTATCAGCCAGCTGCGCTCCGAAGCGTTGATGATGCTGAAGGAAGGCATCGAGGCGCAGTACACCTCCGAGCCAATGGCACAGCCTGAAGACGTCACCGGTCGAGTGGCCCGCCGGAAGGCGAAGTACGCGAATGACATTGCGGATCACAGCGACTGGAAAGACCGTGTGGAGGACGTCAACCTCATCGAGGCCGACGCCCCGCCGATGCCGGTTGGTTTGCCGCTGAGCTGAGTACGACGAGTTGTTTCCCTGACTGGCGTGGCTTCGAGCCACGCCAGTTGGGGTTTTACGGCCAGAGCGCGCGTCGGACGGTGTCGTGTACGCGCCCGTTGGACGCAACGGCGCTGGGCGCCTCGCCCGGCTTGCACGTGAAGGGGGATCCGTCGGCATGGGTGAAGCATCCACCCGCTTCGGGCACGATGACCGACGGAGCGGCAAGATCCCAGAGTTCGGCGATCGGATCGACCATCGCTTCGACCTGACCGGTTGCTACGAGGTAGTAGCCATAGGCGTCGCCCCAGGTTCGCAACTTCATGCCCGCCGCACCGAGCCGTTCGGTCGCCCCGACCGGCCACGCACCAAATCCGCTGGTCATCACAAATGCGTCGGCGGGATCGGACACCGTGTTGACCGCGCAGCGCGCACCGTTGACGAAGGCGCCGAGACCCGTGCCGGCCCACACGGTCTGCTCGACGGCCGGCAGGTTGATGACCCCGACGACGGGGACGCCGTCGACGAGCAGCGACACCAGGTTGCTGTACAGCGGAACCCCGCGGGCGAAGGCCTTCGTGCCGTCGATGGGATCGATCACCCAGTGGCGTCCGGTGGTCCCGTTCTGCGCGCCGTGTTCCTCACCGAGTATCGCGTCGTCCGGGAACCGTTGGCTGATGGCCTCGACGACCACGGCCTCGGCGCCCCGATCCGCCTCGGTGACCGGGGTGCCATCGGCCTTGGCCTCGACGGTGAGGTCGGCGCGGCCGAAGAATCGTTGGGTGAACTCGCCGGCTGCCCTGGCGAGATCGATGGCGAATTCGACGTCGTCTTCGTTGGCGGCGGTGTTCGTCGGATCGGTAGTCACCGCCGTAGTTTCGTCGCCTGCGCTGTTTCGATCCACTCGTCGAGTTCGAGCCACGTTTCGTCGAGCCATACGACCAGATCGGCGGGCTTGGTCGGCAGTTCGAAACGCGGGATCACCGACATCTCGACGACGACCGGCTCGCGAAACGGCACCGACCGATAGATGTCGCCAAGGGATTCGAAGGCCTCGAAGCCGACGTGCGCAAGCACCAGCACGTCGGCGTCGGGAGCGGCTTCGAGGGCAGCGATGGTGCCGCCCGGCTCCGGGGGCAGGAGGTGGCGCAGCGGGCGAAGGCGTTCGGCCCGCGCGATGTCGCGTTGTTCGATCGTCGCCATGCGGCGTTGCCAACGATCGGGTCGGTAAAACGTTCCCTCGGGAAAGATAACGAGCCCCTCGTGTTCGGACAGGCCCGTCGTAAGATCGGCGATCGCTCGGAAGTCGTCGGTTGTGTGGTTGCGTCGGTCGACGAAGTGATTCGGAAGGCGCTGGCCAACGATGTCGAGCGCCGGGCCCCAGAGAAGGTCCTGCTTCAACACGTGCCGCAAGCGATACCGGTGGGCAGGTCCGAGCAAGGTCGCGGGTAGCGCTGCATCGGCGATGCTGATGTGGCGGCCCAGCATGATCAACGGTTGCCCGCCGATGGCGTCGAGGCCGCGCACGTCGAGTCGCATCCCGCACGTGAGCTCTGCGGTGCGCAAGAGCGACCCCGTCCACCACCACTGCAAGCGGTGGTGGATTCGTTGGACGGGCGCGGTCTCCATGGCAATACCGAATCCGGTTCCGATCCAGATGGCGCCGCAGGCGAAGATCGCCAACGTTTCGATAAGGGCGGCTCCGTAGACCATCGCCAAGAGCCGAACGTGGCGCAGGTGACGGTTGAGGGTGACGACGTCGGCGACGAGCGCAGCGACGACGAGCACCGGCAGGAAGATGGTGCTGATGACCAGTAACGCCATGACGGCGGGAATGGTTTTGGCGCGACGGCGCAGCGTCGTGCCCCCGGGCACCATCTTGCTCATTCGCTCGGAGCCGTTCACCACGGTCACCGATGATACGACTCGACGTTCGTTCCTGTCGGCCGGAATGACGTTGGATGTCGTTACGAGGGAGCAGCTCGTTCGGCGACGAGACGGGCCATCCCGGACCTCCAATCGACCGCGCACGGTCCGGTGATCGAACGGCGCTTCGTCGAGTCGGCGGCCGACCCGACGAGGTTGTTCGGGAACGGCATAGTGACGACGTCGGGGGCGATGCCGGTGAGTGTCGCCAACTCCGCAATCCAATCCTCGGCGGTGACCACCTCGTCACCCGCCCAATTGACGATGGTCGCAGGAACCGAGGCGGCCTCGAGAAGGGCGGTGGCCTGGGTGTTGATGTCGTCTTGATGGATCGGTGAGTAGGTCGACGGGCCGGGATCCCGTAAGACGATCTGTTGCCCCGCCCGAAGCCAGTCGAGGTGCATGGCCGGCAGCCCACCGTTGGGACCGTAGCTGGCGTTCATTCGCGCGATCGTCGTCGGAAGATCGAGGACCCGGGCCATGGTCCGTGCGACCGCTTCTTGGCCGATCTTCGACACGGAGTAGGTGGGAGAAAACGGTTGGCGGGTGTCGCCGATCTGGTCGGTCTCGGCGAACGCATGCCAGCGGTCGGGGTTGGGTTCGTAGACCGAGAAGGTCGACATCAACAGAAAGGCCTTGGCGGCTCGGCAGTGAGCCATCAGGAGGCCGGTGCCTTCGGCATTCACGCGCAAGGCGTCGTCGGTGTCGGTCCCCGGACCCTGCTTGACGGCTAGGTGAAGCACGTAGTCGAAGTCGTCGGGAAGCTCGCTGAACTCACCGCCGGCCAGGTCACAGCGAATCGGCCGAATACCGGCCGCCTCGACGCGTGCGTGCGCCGTCGCGTCGGAGAACCGAGCGAGCCCCCACACCTCATTGGTCTTCGCCAGATGCTCGGCAAGCGGGAACCCGATCTGACCGGCCGCGCCGGTGACCAGGATCTTGTGGTCGCGTCGTGATGTCACGACGCTGTTCTAGCGGTTTGCGAACAAGGGGCGGAAACGCAAGGGTGAGGCGATGAGAACTCGCCAAGAAATCGTCGATGCCCTCACCCAGTGTTTCGCCTCGATAGGCGAGCTGTGTAAAGGTCTGGACGAACAGCAATGGGGCGTGCAGGGGCTGTGTCCCGACTGGGACATCACGGGAACCTTGCTGCACCTGACCGCCATCGAACACATGCTTGCCGGTTGGTTCCCGGAGTCGCTCGAGTCGCCGCTCCCCTTTGGCGACGCCATGGCATATCTCGAAGCCCACAGCGACCAGTCGGGAGCCGCCGGTCTTGCTGAGTACATCGCCGTCACCGGTGTCCGCGCGGCCGAACTCGCGCAGATGACCGACGAGCAGTTCGCCCAGCCGAGCCCGACGCCGGTGGGGCCGGCCACGTATGCCCGCTTCATGGCGGTCCGGGTGTTCGACTTCTGGGTCCACGAACAGGACATGCGCCGCCCGCTCGGCCTACCGGGTCACGCATCGGGCCTCGCGGCCGAGATCGCGATCGACGAGATCGAGGGGTCGATGGGCTACATCGTCGGCAAGAAAATCGGCCTCGATGAAGGTCAGAGCATCCGGTTCACCCTGACCGGTCCGGTGCAACGCGAGATCTGCATGCTGGTCGATGGGCGGGCGGGCCAGGTACCGTCACTCGACACCGCAACCACCGATGTGACCGTCGATTCGACCACATTTGCGTTGCTGGCGTGTGGCCGCATCGATCCGCAGAGCGCCATCGATGCCGGTGACATCTCGTGGACCGGCGATGACGAGATCGGCGATCGCGCCGCCCGCAACCTCGCGTTTACGATGTAACGGTGCGGCCAGGACTGGGGCGGGCACCGGCGTTGCAGCCGGGCGATCGGGTTCGGCTGGTCTCTCCGGCCGGCTACCCAGAGGCCGCCGCGATTCGCGCCTACTCCTCGTTGTTGGGGAGCTGGGGGCTTCGGGTTGAGGTTGGCGAGCATGCCCTCGCGACCCACGGGTACATGGCCGGTACCGATCAGAGCCGGCTGCATGATTTGAACGAGGCGTTTCGCGACCCGGCGGTGCGGGCGATCATCACCACCCGCGGTGGCGCAGGTGCGTATCGAATTGCCGATGACTTGGATTTTGACGCGATTCGGGCCGATCCCAAACCCCTGCTCGGATTCAGCGACATCACGTTTCTGCATCTCGCAATGCTGAAGCGCTCCGGTGTTGGTGGCATCCATGGATCCTTGGTGGGCCCAACGGCAATCGAGTCGGCGCGACGCCTGTTGATGACCACCGATCCGATCATGTTGAGACGTCGCCCGGAGGCCGTTTCGGCCGCGATCGAGGTGCCGGGCCAGGCGAGCGGACGGTTGGTCGGCGGCAACCTGGCGGCGATCGCGACGTCGGTGGGTGTTCGGTTGCCATCGCTCGATGGGGCGGTGCTTTTCCTCGAGGATCAACGACTTGTCGGCCTGGGCACGGTCGACCGTCAGCTGACCCAGCTCATGCGGTCAGGTGCCCTCGAAGGGGTCGCTGCCGTAGCGCTCGGATCCTTCGAGGGTTTCCGCGGCTATGTCGATCGGGGGTGGACGGTCGTCGACGTTCTGACCGACCGGCTCGGCACGCTCGGTGTGCCAGTGCTCGGCGGTATCTTCGCCGGCCACGATCTCACCACGCCCGACGGCGACCACGACCAGTCATGTGTGCCACTCGGATCGATTGCCACGCTCGACACCGCGGCAGGAACGCTCAGCGTAGAGCCCGTTGTTTGCTGACACAGCGAGATGTCATTGGTCGCTTTTGGTTTGGTTGTCGGGGCTGCAGAGGATTTCGCCGTTGGCCATGCTTGTGGGGCCGCCTTTGGAGCTCGGTTGGATGTGGTCGGCTTGGAGCCAGGCGAATGGGGTGTTGCAGCCGCGGTTGGTGCATTTGCCGCGGGCTTCGAGAAGTAACGCGTTTTTGAGGGCGGGTGGGAACAGTCTGACGTCGGTTCCGAGGTCGATTGTTCGTCCTTTTGCGTTGAGGATTTGTCGTCGGAGCCGGCCGATTAGGAGGGCCGGCCAGGCTCTTCGGGGGTGTAAGGGTGTGCCGCGGATTGTTTCGCATCTGGCATCAGGATCGTCCCAGCGGAGCATTTCGGCGGCGGTGCTGGTGTCGTTGGCGATGTCGTTGAGGAGTGCTTCGGACACCTCCTGTGACATGACGACGTTGACGAGGGGCACGGGGAATGTGCCGTCGGGGCGTTGGAAGCCTTTGGCGACGAGGATCATCAGGGCCGTCAACCTCCGTTTGCGTTCGGGGGTGACGGGGTCGCCGGCTTCGGTTTCGTCGCGAAGGAGATTCTGGGCGAGGTGGTCGAGGGCGGTGAGGAGCGCTTCGCCGGTGATCGGGTCGGCGATTCCGGAGAATGCGATGTCGCCGTTTTTGTTTGGGCGGAGGGTGATGCCGTATTTGGCTTCACGTTCTGGGTCCAACGATCCGTCGGGATCAGCGTGGAGGAGCCAGTAGGCGAGGGCTGTTTCCCATTCATTGAAATCGAGGGTGTCGAGCCAATCGATGAACATCTGCTGATCGCGCTGGAGCTGGTGGTGGGTGCGGCCGTTGTCGAGTTTCCGGAGCTCGCGAATGTGGGCTTCGGATAGGACACCGTCTTGCCAGGCGTCAGCCAAAA
>CBESNZ010000120.1:0-8867 GCA_965531045.1 uncultured Acidimicrobiales bacterium | reverse complement strand
TTCGGCGTGAAGGTTCACGACCTCGACGGTCACGTGGTCGGCCAGGGTCAGCGTGGACATGCTGAAGCCCTTGAAGGCCAGACAGTCGCTCGCTCCGTCCAACACGCCATTGCACGAGGACCACGGCGTCCGTGACACGGCCGACGAGTCGAGATTCGAAAAGCGATTCAGACCGTCGGAGAACTGGGCGGTCGGACGACTTGGATCGGTGCCGAGCGGGAGGGCAGCCGACAGCGACTGAAACGAATGCGTGGACCCGGCTTCGAGGATCTCGTGGTACACCCGCAGCGGGTCGAGACTGTTGGGCACCGGCGTCTTCCACGACTCCTGCAACAACACGAGGTCGAAGTCGTTCAACAACGGAGCGATGAGCGGCGTGTTGACCTCGGGGGTACTGCCCGACAGCGGCGCGGGCAGCCCGGCAACGTTGTAGGTCAGCACGTCGAGTTGGCCCGACGGGGGCGCCAAGTAGCCGTCGCACTCACCGCTCGCCAGGATGCTCACCACCGCCGACGCGCCACCGAGCAACGGGCCGAGATCCTCGGGGCCAAAGCCTGATACACCGTCAGCGACGATGCCGCTGACCGTGTCGGCGTATGCCTGCACGGTCGCCTGGTCGGCCGGCGAGAAAAGATCGAGGTCGGCCAATGCCGAAGCGACGAGCCCGTCAAGGGCCACAGCGTCTGCGTACGTCGCGACCGGCGCGGAACCATTGAAGGTCGGGGTCACGGACCCGTCGACCAAACCGGCCGAGAGTTCGATGCCGATCTTCATCTGTTGGTCGAGCTTCGAAAAGTCGACCACCGACAGGTCGTCTGCGGTCGTGTGGTAGCAGGGCCCGCTCGAGTCGCTGAAGAACACCGACGGCACGCCGGCATCGATCAGCACCGCATAATCGGATCGGCCCTGGCCGAATATCGAACTGAGTCGTTGCGACTGCAATGGCTGCGAATCGACCGCTGACTGCACTGCAGCCTCCAACACCGGTCCGCCGGTTTCGGATGCGACGGCGAAACTGTAATTCCGCAGGCTGGGCAGCAGGTTGGCGCCTTGAATGTCGAAGTTTATGTACGCCACGGTGTCGGCCAACGGAACGAGGGGATTGGCGACGTAGGCGGCCGAGCCCAACAGCCCGTCCTCCTCGCGGTCCCAGAAGGTGAGAAGGACCGAGCGGCGGGGTGCATTGGCCGGGTTGGCGAGATGGCGGGCAATGGCCAGCACCGAAGCAACACCGGTGGCGTTGTCGGTGGCGCCGTTGCAGACGGTGTCGCCGGGGTCGACCTGCTCGCAGGCACCCCCGAGGTGGTCATAATGCGCCCCGATCATCACGTACTCATCAGCGAGATCCGTGCCGGGGATCAGTGCGACGACGTTGGTGCCGGAGGCGAATGACTGGCGCCATGGGTCTGCGGCACCGGTGTTCGCGCCCGAAGCAATCGGCGTGAGCACACCGATGAGATAGTTCTGTGCGAGGACGGAGCCAGCGGTGTTGTTCGCCCGCCCCTCGTACCCGTCGCTCGACAGCACCGACACGTCGATGAACGCACACGACCCGCCCAGCACGGCCAGCGCTGTGGCCAGTACCACCGCCCGTAGCCCCCTGCCTTTGGCACTGCCCGTAGCCCGTTGCTTCATAGCGTCTCCCCCGCCCGTCGGGCGCGAGCGTACCAACGTCTCGAATCGCGATCGAACGCGCCTCACCGAGTCCGACTGGCTACGGTCATGGCGTGACCCAACCCGATCACCCGACCGGCCGCGCCGTCGTCTTGATCGCCCACGGCACTCGCGACGACCTTGGACCACGCGAACTCGATGCGCTCACCGAAGCGGTCGCGCAGCGGCTGCCGACGGTCACCGTCGCGCTCGGCTATCTCTCGCTCATCGAACCCACGGCCGGCGACGCCATCGACCACGCCGTCAACGCTGGTGCCACCGTGGTCGATGTCGTGCCGCTCCTCCTCACCGATGCATCACACGCTCGCGACGATGTTCCCGAACTCATCGCCGCCGCGGAGCAACGTCACGCGGGTGTCGCCATCGTGGCCCGCCCGCCCATCGGCCACGACGCCGGGCTGGAAACGCTGCTGATCCATCGGCTGCAGGGCGCCGCGGCAGAACGCATACCGCTGGTCGTCTTGAGTCGCGGCGGATCGAACGGCAGCGCGAACCAGCACTTCGTCGACCGGGTCGAGCGACTCGGGAGGCAGCTCCGATCGTCGGCCCGGCCCGCCTTCGCCGCGATCGCCGAGCCCACGCTGCACACGTCGTTGGAATATCACCTTGCCCGTGGCGCCACCCGCATCGGCTTCTTCGGTTGGTTGATGGCCCACGGGCAGTTGATAGCGCAGGCTCGCGACACCCTGCACTTCGTCGGATCGGTCGCCGAAGTCGAAATCGTCGACCTCGGCTATTTCTTGAGCGACGTCGACGCCGTTGCCGACATCATCACGAAATCGCTCACCGCACCCACGTAGGGCCGTCTCAGAACCCTGACCTGCAAGACTCTCCAAATGAGCTTCTTCACCGAAGAATCGTTGACGTTCTGGCGCGGGCTCGCCAAGAACAACTCCAAGGCGTGGTTCGACGAACATCGCAAAGAGTACGAACAGCATTTGAAGTCGCCGTACCAGGCATTGGCAGCAGCCTTGGTCGAAGGCCTGCAAGCCGATCAGCCGGAGTACGTGCTCGACCCGAAGAAGGCGACGTACCGAATCAACCGGGACATCAGGTTCTCGAAGGACAAGACCCCCTATAAGACCGACCTCGGCATCACGATCGGTCGGACCCAGAAGCACGATGGCAACTATCCCAGCTACACGTGCAAGGTCGGCGTGACCGGCGTTTGGATCGCCGGCGGGCTGTACATGCCCGACGCCGATGTTCGCGACCGCGTGCGTTTGTACGTCGGCGAGCACTCCGCCGAACTGCGGAAGCTCACGGCGAAGAAAGAGTTCCGTGAGACCTACGGAGAACTCCAAGGTGAGGCACACAAGCGGGCGCCGGCCAATCTCAAGGAACTCGCCGTATCCGAGCCGCTCGTGCTGCACAAGCAGTGGGTGTTCTGGGCCGAGTTCGCCGAACCCGAGCTGCTACTCGATCCCGAACTCGATCAGTTCATCCTCGACCACTGGGCCGTTGCCAGACCCGTCGCTGCGTTCTTCAAGAAAGCCGTCGGCACCTAACAACGCCATGCCGGCGCCCGAACGGCCCAGAACGCTCCGCCTCCAGAACGAACGGTCTCCGATACCGCGCGCTGGGGACCAACAAACGCACGGTCTCCGATACCGCGCGCTGGGGACCAACAAACGCGCGGTCTCCGATACCGCGCGCTGTGAGACCAGAACGCACTGTCTCCGATACCGTTCGTTCACCGGGTCGATTGGGCAAACGACGGGGCCGAAGATAGAAATTCGTATGTCTCAAGACGACCTCTACGAAATCGGCTCGGCGAAGATGGCCGAGGTGTATGCAGGCGACGTTGTCGCGATGCCGAAGGGCACGATGGCGTTCAACGACGTGATGATCGAGTCGCTCTTTGCCCAGGTGTGGACCCGCGACGTGCTCTCGATGCGCGACCGGCGGTTGCTGCTCATCGGCGCCATCGCTGCCAACGGTGGCGCTGACATCTTGGCGATCCAGGCCAAAGCAACCTTGAAGAATGGCGAGCTGACCCCGGACGAACTTCGGGAGACGCTCATCATGTTGGCGCCCTACGCCGGCTACCCGAACGTGGCGCCGTTGATCATGGTGGTCGAAACCGCCATTGCCGAGTTCAACCGCGACCAAAAAGCGGCCGCCGAGTCGGAGACGCCTGCGGACTGAGGAGTCAGCGGCTATCGCGCGACACGCGGGTAGACCTGCACACCACCCAGCACGACTCGCTGGCGACGCAGGGTCATCGACGCAATGCGCCACCGCCGGTCCGCACCGCATTCGTAGCGTTCCTCGTACCACCCGCTGCCGCGCAGTTCACCCATGCCGGACGCTTCCGAGAACACGATGTGATCGTCCATCGACCAGACGCCGGTGGCCTCGGTTTCGCTGAGGATCTGAATCTCGGGCATGTGCCCGTGATGCAGCGTGATTGCGCCGACGAGCATGGGCTCGAGAAACGTGCGGAAGGTGTCGCGCCCGGTCATCTCGGTGCCCGGTCCCGAGTCGTGGGTGGTGTCGATGGAGACGTCGGGGGTGAACACGTCGACCCATTCGTCCCACCGCTTCTGGTCCATCAGCCGAAAATACCGAGCCTTCAGCTGCTTGATTTCTTCAGTTGCGTCCATTGTCCTCGTCACCCCTGGCCTCTCAGCCTCCCTGAGCGGTCGCCACAGTGGCGTCGAGGATGTCTTCGGGAATGCCGCATTCGCGGCCGGCGATCAGCACCGGTACCAACGCCTCGTCGGTGAACTCGGCCAACCCCGACGCCAACAACTCTTCCTGCGTGAACCGCTCGAGCAACAACGAACCCGCACACACCGCCTGCTGCGGATCTGCACCTTCGGCGGTCAAGCTGTCGAAGAGAATGCCGTCGATCACGCCCACGGGACGATCGGACGGATACTGCGTGAAGTCGACCGTGGTCGGCGTTGCATCGCCGCCGGTCGCAGGCGGCGATTCTTCGACGGTCACCGGGTCACGGCCCTGGGCAGTAGCAACGGTGTTCTCCAAGAGTTGCTCGGAGATGCCGCACTCGCGGCCGGCGATCAGCACCGGTACCAACGCCTCGTCGGTGAACTCGGCCAACCCCGACGCCAACAACTCTTCCTGCGTGAACCGCTCGAGCAACAACGAACCGGTACATACCGCCTTCTGCGGATCCACCCCTTCGGCGGTCAAGCTGTCGAAGAGCACGCCGTCGATGACACCGGTTGGGCGCTCGGACGAATACTGCGTGAAGTCGACGGTGGTCGGCGGTGCGTCACCGGTAGTGACCGGCTGGCTGGTCGTCGGTGGTGGTGCGGTGGTCGTGGTGGTCGGTAGCGAAACCGCTTCGTAGGGCGCCGCTTCGGCGACCCCTGACTCCCTGTCGGCCGAAGCGAACAGCCCGATCACGAGTGCCACCATGGCAACAGCACCGAACGCGGCGCCGAGCCGCGAGCGGCTGGATCGGGCGGCGAGGACGACAGCGCCCGGACGCACTTCGGTTCCGAGCCATCCCCGTTCGTCCGCCCACACCAACAGCGGCGGCATCACGACGAGCGCCGCGAGGAGGGCGACCGCAACGTTCATCGTGACGATGATGCCGAAGTCGCGCAGCAACGGGAGCGCCGAGCCGATGAGTACGGCGAAGCCGCCGATGGTCGTCGCGGCCGAGGTGAAGAACGCTCGGCCCGTGCGGGCCGAGGCCGTATCGGTTGCGTCGCGCGGCGCCAAACCCCGCTGTCGCTCCTCGAGATAACGGGTGAGAATGAGCACGCAGAATTCGGCACAGGTGGCGATGACCAACGGTCCCGACACGGTCGTGAGCGGGCTGAGCGTGAGGCCGAAGGCACTGACGATGATCGTGGAAACGCCGACGGCGAGCAGCACGGGTATCAGCGCAATGATCGCCCGCACGACGCTTGCGTAACGCACGACAAGCCACAGTGCGACGATGGCCAATCCCAGGTACGTGAGCACGGCGCGGTTCGAGGACAGGTTCTCCAAGAGACCGACACCGACAACGGCGAGGCCGGACGGGACGGCCCGAATGGCCTGCTGGTCGCCGCTCAGACCCTGCAGCAGAATGCTGTCGGCGGGCAGATCGGCCTCGTCGATTCGGCGCTGCAGATCTTCGGCGAGCTCGTCGACCAAGACCGCTCGCTCCTCCAAGCTGGCCTTACCAAGCCGGAGGTTGACCTGGGTTGCGGTGGTGTCCGGAGAGACCAAGGCCCGGGCGATTGCGGGCGGCATCACGGCGGCCGCCCCCTGCATATCCTCAGACGTCGGGACCAGTTCGGTCACGCCGGTCTGATCGGTGAGGATCTTGCCCATCGTGCCGACGAGGCTCGACGAGCTGATGACCTCGGGACGAGCCTCGGCGTCGAGGGTGAACTCCCAGAGGATGTTGTTGACCGCGTCGTCGTACACGTTGTTGGCTTCGACCAAGATGCCGAGCGTGCTCTGGAAACCGGTCTCTTCGGTGAGCCGATCGATGTCGGTGACCGTGGGCGAGCTCTGATCGATCCAACGGATTGGATCGGACTCGATCTTGATGTTGCCCTCGATCGCCACGCCCACGATGAACAGGGCTGCGGCGGCGACGATGAGCGGGATGGCGAGAGTGGTCGACAACGAGCCCAGCTTCACGACCAGGCGCTCGACCAAGGAGTCCTTGCGTTCACCGGTTGGCGTGGTCCACTCTCGAATGCCCAAAACTGCGCTGGGGACGACGATGCCGGCGATGACCAACATGGCCACGCCGATGGCCAGGAGCACGCCGAAGTCACGGATCATCGGAACCTGCGACACCCGCAAGGCGAGGAACGCCAATACCGCGCCGATCGTGGCGGCGATGAGGGCCGGCGCGAGGTTGGAGAGCGTCTCGGCCATGGGATGGTCGGCGCGATCGAGCACGACCTCCTCTTCCACTCGATTGTGGATTTGGATGGCGAAGTCGATGCCGAGCCCGATCAGGATCGGCAAGCCGGAGATGGTGACCAGCGACAGGTCGATTCCGACGATGCCGAGGATCGCGAACGCCCAAATGACGCCGACGATGACACTGAGCAGAGGGAGCAGCCGCCACCGCACCTTGAACAGCAGCAGCAGCACGACCGCCATGACGGCAAAGGCAGCCAAGCCGAGGGTGAGCATGCCGCCCTTCAGGTAGTCGTTGATCTCGCGTAGGTACACCGGCGAGCCGGTCGTGGTGATCTCGAAGCCGTCGAGTTCAACCTTGTCGACGATCTCGAGCACCGCCGTGGTGCCGACCGTCAGTTCGTCGAGCGAGGCGTTGCCTTCGAGCACGATGCCGCCGACCGCGGTTTGCATGTCGGGGTAGGTCGAGTCGAGCGACCGGCGGATCGAACGCTCCTCGACCGGCGGAGCCAGCACACCGTCGGGTCCCGAGGTATAGCCGTCGTTGCCGAACAGGAGCACCTCGGCCCACGCCGCGTTGTCGATCGTGCGTTCTTCGGTCGGGATGGCGCCCCGGCGGGCGAGGCTGAGTGCGGCGTCCGTGCTGCGAGCAGCCGCGGCCTCGGGGTCTTCCTCGCGGCCGGCCGCCGCGAGAAGCGCGCTGGCGGCGGGGCCCTGGATGAGCGAGTCGCTGAACTCCAAGGACACCGCAGGGGTGATGACGGCGTACGCCTCGGGGATCTCTTCGAGCTCGGCGGTCATCTGGCGGATCTTCGCCAGATTGTCACCGGTTACCAAGTCGGTGACGTCGTTGCCCTCTTCGGCCGAGAACAGCAAGATGACCGTCTCCCCACCGAACTGCTCCTGGAACCCGACGTTGTCGATGGCGACCTGCGAGTCGTCGTTCAGGTAGCTGTCCTGACCGGTGGCGAACTCGAGCTGCGTGAGACCGAAGCTGAGCGCCGCCGTCACGGCCACAACCACCAGGCCGACGATCTTCCAGTGCTTCCCGAGCTGAATGCCCGCATTTCGCCAAAACTGTTCCATGTGACAATCCCCTCAGAGCGGCCCCCTGGCCAGACACGGCACGACAGTAGTCCACGCCTCCCGCTAGCCACCACGGGAGCACCGCACTTTCGGGGCCGCCGCAAGGTCCGCGCCGAACGAACGCCGAGCAGGACGGGATTTGGGTAGGACCTAAGACCCTGGGGTCGGTTCAGCGGTGCGCCGAAACTTGCGATATGAACACCGTCGCTGACCTCATGACCCCGGCCCCCTTCGTCGTCACCCCCGACGACGAGGTCGGCAACGTTCGCAACCTGATGCTCGAAGCCGGTGTGCACTGCGTCCCCGTGATCGACGACGGTGGTCACCCCATCGGCATCGTGACCTCTTTCGACCTGGTCGACACGTACGCCGCAGACGAGGTGATCCAAAACGCAATGACCACCAAGGTCATCTCCATAGGCGCCCACCAGCCCGCGATCAACGCAGCACGGGAGATGCGGTTGAGCATGGTGCATCACCTCGTGGTGGTCGACACCGCCCACAAGGTGACGGGCGTGCTGAGTTCGCTGGATCTCCTGGCGGAGCTCATCTGACGAACGCGCCGAGACGGCCTACGGACGAGCCGGGATCGAAAACACGTCGAGTTCGGCACCGTGGCGACCGATCGAGTGGTACTGACGGTGTGCGAACTGCCAGCGGCCGTCGATGCGACGGTACCGATCGTCGTAGACGCCAAAGGCGTCGGTACGCCGACCGGAGGCCAGTGTCTGACGGAGTTCGCACATGTACATACGACCGGTTGCGGCATCGGGGTCGCCGCCGACACCGGTTTCGACGATGCGATTGAGGATGACGAACTCGAAGAACTCGAACTGCTTCAACGAGTTGCCGATGAAGGTCGCGAGCTCGGTGGCGTTGGGGAAGTCGAGCGTCGCGTTTCGCAGGTCGAGGTCGATGGTGCAGTCGGGAGTGAACAGTGCCGGCAGCTCGTCCCAGGCCTGACGGGTCACCACGTCGGCGTACGCGTCCTGAAGCCGACAGACGCCGGTGTAGTCGACCATTTCCTGAACTGCTGGATCCATGCCCCCAGCCTGCCCCGACACCGAGCACAGGTCGAATCACGGCCGAGTCCGGACAAACGCGAGAACCCGCGTTAGCGAATCAAAGCAAGCAAAATACTCCGGAAGTGCGCGAGCCCCCTGGGGCGAGCAACGAGAGCACCCAAGGTTCCGCCCGACCGATGTCCAGCAGGGGACGTATTTTGCGCAGCAAAATACTCCGGAAGTGCGCGAGCCCCCTGGGGC
>CBESNZ010000119.1:0-8893 GCA_965531045.1 uncultured Acidimicrobiales bacterium | reverse complement strand
CTCGCCGACCTGCTCGAGTTCGGCACCGAAACGCGCCGCACACCAGCGGCCCTTTCCATCGCCGACGGTGAGCGGATCTCCCGAGCGGACCCGCAACACGCGCTCGAGGTGATGACGGTCGTCGTCGTCGAGTTGCAGCGAGCGAAGGTCATCCACAAACACATGTGGCCCGACCCGTGGCAGCACGCTACTTGAACGCCGACTTGATCTTCGAGAAGAAGCCGCTGTCTTCCGGTGCGACGTCCTCACCACGAAGCTCGGCGAAGTGACGGAGCGCCTGTGATTCTTCCGATGACAGCTTGGTCGGAACGTCGACGACAATCCTGACCAGCAGGTCGCCACGGCCCCGGCCTTGCACCAACGGCACGCCATGGTCCCGGAGCCGAAAACCCTTGCCGGTTTGGGTACCCGGCGGAATCACGAGATCTTCCGGCCCGTCGAGCGTTTCGAAAATGACGTGCGCACCGAGTGCGGCTTGGGCGATGCCGATGTGTAGTTCGCTGATGAGGTGATTGCCTTCGCGGTCGAACCGGTCGTGATTGCCGACGCGCACCCGCACGTAGAGGTCGCCGTATGCGCCGCCGCGCTGACCGACCGCACCCCGACCACTCAGCCGCAGTGTCGACCCGCTGTCCACACCCGCCGGGATGTCGACCGTGTAGGTCTCGTTCACAATCGTGCGCCCGTCGCCGTTGCACGTTTCGCACGGCTCGGCGATGCGTTGGCCCATGCCGCTGCAGGACGGGCACACCGAGGCGCTGACCATTTGGCCGAGGATCGAGTTGCGGACTCGGCGCACCTGGCCCGCTCCGTTGCATTCCGAGCAGGTTTCCGCTGATGATCCGGGAGCGGCACCCGTGGCCTCGCAGGGGTCGCATGGCACCGCGGTGCGGACGTCGACCTCCTTGGCTGCGCCGAACACGGCTTCCTCGAACGTGAGGTTGACCACCGTCTCGAGGTCTTCGCCCGATCGTGTACCCGACGGGCCACTGGTTTGGGCGCCACCGCCGAAGAACGCGTCGAAGATGTCGCCGAGGCCGCCGCCGCCGAACGGATCGCCGCCGGCACCGGTGACGCCGTCGGCGCCGAATCGGTCATACCGTTGGCGCTTATGCGGATCGGACAACACCTCGTAGGCGAGCGCAACGTCGCGGAATCGCTCCTCGGCCGCCGCATCTCCCGGATTCGCGTCGGGGTGCAGTTCGCGTGCGAGCCGACGGTACGCCTTCTTGATGTCGGCCTCGCTCGCGTCTCGAGCGACACCCAACGCTTCGTAGTAGTCCGTAGCCACGGCAAAGATGATACGAGCAGATTCGCGCTCGCAGACCCCCGACCATACGTCTGTCCGATGGTGGCCGAGGTACGGCTACGAGAGCGACCGTCCGAGCCGGTTGCTCACCACGCCCACCGCAGCCAGCGCCTGGCCGTAGTCCATCCGGGTCGGGCCGAGCACGCCGATCGTCCCGGCGTCTTCGCCTTCGATGGTGTACTGCGCAACCACGAGCGAGCAGTCTGCGAGGGTCTCGACGCCCGTCTCGTTCCCAATCGCAACGCTTGCGCCGCGGTCGAGCACATCGCGAATCAGCGACACCACCACCAGCTGACTCTCGAGTATCGAGAGCACTTGGCGAACCTGCTCGACCGCTTCGAACGAATCCGCCACGCGAGCTTGCCCATCGACGAAGACCGCATCGGATTCGGCCGGCAGCGCAAAAGCGTCGATGGTGGCCTGCACCAAATCGCTCATCGGGCTGCTGGAACCGGCGGTCACGGTGGAGAGCGAAGCGAGGGTCTTGCCGACGAGATGCGCCGACAGTTCGAGCGACGCCGACGCGATGTCGTCCTCACTCACATCTGCGACCAGTTCGAGTGTCTGCTTCTCGACCGCGCCGTTTGCGAGGACGACGACGGCGAGCACGATCTGCGGGGCCAGGCCGACCAGTTGCACGGATCGGACCTCGGCTCGATCGACCCCGGGGCCGATGACGACCGCGGCGTGATTGGTGAGGTTGGAGAGCAGGCGTGAGGTGTCTCGCAGCATGGCTTCGAGCTCGCCGTGGGCATCGTCGAAAAAGCGTCGCACGGTGTGCGCCTGTCCGGTGGCGAGCTTGCCCGGCTCGCCCATCGAATCGACGAAGAATCGGTAGCCGAGATCGGTCGGGATCCGGCCTGCACTCGTGTACGGCTGGTGCAAGAAACCGAGCTGCTCGAGAGCGGACATTTCGTTGCGGACCGTTGCCGAGGAAACGTTGACGCCGGGCGCGTTGGCAATGTGGGCTGAGCCAACCGGCTGAGCGGTCTCGATGTACTCCGAAACCACCGCCCGCAAGATCGCTTCTTTTCTTGCATCGAGCATCGTGGCCGCAGTGTAGACCGCATCGGGGCGCCGGCAAGCGAGCGGCCGGTGCGCCGCCGACGCCCGGGTCGGACCCTTCTGCATCCGAGGCGTGGCGCAGCATCGGCCGCTTCCGGCGCTACCGTCAGCACTCCATGGAGCTGTCCCGTATTCGCAACACCTCGATCATCGCCCACATCGACCATGGGAAGTCGACCTTGGCCGACCGCATGCTCGAACTTTGCGGCGCCGTCGATGCTCGCGAGATGCGAGCGCAGTATCTCGATTCCATGGATCTCGAGCGCGAACGCGGTATCACGATCAAGCTGCAGAGCGTCCGTCTCGAATGGAACGACCACGTCATCAACCTCATCGACACCCCAGGGCACGTCGATTTCGGCTACGAGGTCTCCCGTTCACTCGCCGCATGCGAGGGCGTCATCTTGGTCGTCGACGCAGCCCAGGGCATCGAGGCACAAACCCTCGCAAACTGCTACCTGGCGTTGGAAAACGATCTCGAGATCGTGGCCGTGCTCAACAAGATCGATCTGCCCGCCGCCGAGCCCGACCGGTACGCCGAAGAGATCGACAACGTCCTCGGGATCCCCCGTGAGGAGATCTTACGGATGAGCGCCAAGACCGGCGAAGGGGTCGCGGGCGTCCTCGACGCCGTCCTCGAGCGCACGCCGCCGCCGGTGGGCGACGCCGACGCGCCGCTGCAAGCACTGATCTTCGACAGCCACTTCGATCAGTACCGAGGCGTGGTCAGCTCCGTGCGCATCATGGATGGCGTCTTGACGTCGCGATCCAAGATCCGATTCATGCAGGCCAACTCGGTACACGAGGCCGACGAGATCGGCGTTCGCACCCCCGGGCACAAACCCGTCGATCGACTCGGACCGGGCGAGGTGGGTTACCTCATCGCCGGCATCAAGGACGTGGGCCAGGCCAAGTCTGGCGAGACCATCACCAACGCCGTCCACGGGGCGACCGAAGCGCTCGACGGCTATCGCGAACCGAATCCCATGGTCTTCAGCGGCCTCTACCCCATCGACGGCGACGAGTTCGCCCTCCTGCGCGAGTCGCTCGAAAAGCTCAGCCTCAACGACTCGAGCTTCACGTGGGAGCCCGAGACCTCGGGTGCGCTCGGTCACGGCTTTCGATGTGGCTTCTTGGGCCTGCTCCACATGGAGATCGTACGGGAACGACTCGAGCGAGAGTTCGGCCTGAGCCTCATCTCCACGGCCCCTTCGGTCGAATACCGGGTCACCCGATCGAACGGCGAGGTCGAGGTCATCGACAACCCGAGCGACATGCCCGATCGAGCCGAGATCGAGTCCATCTCCGAGCCGTACCTCGTCGCCAGCATCTTGTCACCGTCGGACTACACCGGCGCGCTGATGGAGTTGTGTCAAAGCCGCCGCGGCGTGATGGTGAAGATGGAGTACCTCTCACCCGAACGGGTCGAGTTGAAGTACCGCATGCCGCTGGCCGAGGTCGTGATGGACTTCTTCGATCAGCTCAAGAGCCGCACGCAGGGATACGCGAGCCTCGACTACGAACCCGACGGCTACGACATCGCCGACCTGGTGAAGGTCGACATTTTGCTCCACGGCGATCCGGTCGATGCGTTCAGCTCGATCGTCCACAAGGACAACTCCTACGCGTACGGCTCACGGATGGCCGAGAAGCTGAAGGAGTTGATTCCCCGTCAGCAATTCGACGTCCCCATCCAGGCGGCAATCGGCGGCAGCATCATCGCCCGCGAAACCGTCAAGGCCTATCGCAAAGACGTCACGGCCAAGCTGTACGGCGGCGACGTCACCCGGAAGAACAAACTCCTGCAGAAGCAGAAGGCCGGAAAGAAGCGTATGAAGTCCATCGGGCGGGTCGACGTCCCGCAAGAGGCCTTCATCTCTGCGCTCAAGCTCGACGACTGACGCTGCCCACGCTCTGCCCACGCGCGGGGCTCCCTGGACTGGCATATACCGAAATACAGTGGCACGCTACCAGGTACATGCAGGATTACTTCTGGCTGTTCGGCCCGCACCCGCCATCGCTCCGAGGGCGATCGAAACGCCCTCGCGCGCGCTCGCTCGCGGTCATCGCGTTCCTGGTGCTCGGTGCCGCTCTTCCCCTCACCTCGCTCGCCGACAGTCCCGTCACCGGTGACGCGTACACCGACGAACTCGTCGTCGACGGATTCCGCGCCACCACCGGTCTCGATTGGCTTCCCGATGGCCGCGCGCTCGTCGCCGGTCGCAGCGGGGCGATCTACCTCGTCGACCCCGTAGCAGCGACGAAGGAGCTGTACCTGATGCTCCCCTTCGTCGATACCGATGGCGAACGGGGACTGTTCGACATCGCGGTCGCGCCGGACTTCGACGAGACCGGCGAGGTGTACCTGTACTACGCCGAGTCGCCATCGGGCGCCTTGCGCCTCGACGTGTTGCGCTTCACCGGAGACGCAGCGCTCGACGCCGGAACGCGGTCGTCGGTGTGGACAAACCCCGGCCCCCCGAGCGACCAGTTCGGCGATACCCACGTCGGCGGCTCGGTTGCCATCGGTCCCGACAATGTTGTCTACCTGTCGGCGGGCGACGCGGCCTTTGGCACGAACGCCAGCCTTCTCACCAATGTGCACGGCAAGATTCTCCGAATACACAGAGATGGCACGGTCCCGAGCGACAACCCCTTTCACGACGGATCGGGCCCCAACCTCGACGAGATCTGGGCGATAGGCGTGCGCAACCCGGTCGATGGGAACTTCGACCCCGCCACGGGGCGCTATTACTTCGGCGATGCCGGGGGCAACATCGTTGGCCGCTCCTACAACGAGATCAACGTCGCCCAACCCGGAGCCGACTTTGGCTGGCCGACGTGCGAGGGACCGCTCGAGGCCCCGAAAGCCGGACCATCCTGTCCCGCGACGAGCACCGCTCCCCTGCACGCATATGTCCACTCCCCCGACGTTGAATGTTGCGTCGGCGCATCGGTGATCGGTGGTGAGATCGTGCGCAGCGTCGAGCTTCCGTCGAGTTTGCTCGGCGCCTACCTGTTCGCCGACGCCGCGCACCGCGAGCTTCGCTACCTCCGTTTCGCCGAGGATGACTCGGTGGTTGAGGCCGGCCGTTTGACCGGGCTCGAGAACCGCGCTCCCGTCTGGGTGGGGCTTGGACCGGATGGCCACGTCTACTACCTCCACACCAGCGCGGGCAGCGAGGCCAGCGAGCTCCGCCGGCTTCGCTACGTCGGGACGGCCGACCGGCCCCCCTCGATCACCCAGGCCGGCGCATCGGTCACCCGTGGGGCCGAGCCGCTCATCGTCCAATTCCGTGCTGACGCCGTCGATCCCGACCCGGACAACGTGCAGTACCTCTGGGACTTCGGCGATGGCACCCAGGCAGCGGTCGCCGACCCCCAACACACCTATCGCGGTGTCGGGCACTACGAGGCCCAACTGACCGTGCAATCGAGTGGCCAAACCGTGCGGTCCGAACGCATCCTCATCGCCGTGGGCCAGGCTCCGGAGGTACGCATATCGTCTCCGACCGCAGACCTCCGATTCCATGCGGGGCAATCGCTTCGGTTCACCGGCGAGACCACCGACAACGAGCCGCTGGGCGAAGCGGGCCATCGCTGGGACATCGGACTCTCCGACGGCGACCACGTACATCCGTTGCTGTCGGGAGCAACCGGGCGTGAACTGCTCTTCGAGGTGCCGATGACCGGGCACACCTTCACGCGCGACACGTCGCTCGTCGTGACCTTGACCGTCACCGATCAGGAAGAGCTCCAGAGCTCAGAAACCATCGAGCTACGCCCCGCGTCCGTCGAGCTCGACCTCGAGACGTCGGGGCTGTCCTTTTCGGCCCTTGCTGTGGATGGCGAGATGCTCGCCACACCCGCCTCGTTGGAGACGGTCACCGGATTCCACCATCGCCTCACCGCTCGGGCACAAGGGTGCAACGGCGATGCCGCCGCGCAGTTCGTTCGGTGGTCCAACGGCGCCCCGATCGATCAGTCGCTCATCGTGGCCGCGGATGCGCAAACGTCGTTGACCGCGATCTATCGCGATGCCGAGCAAGCGTGCACCGGCCGCCCGATCGGTTCGTTCACGGCACCTCCCGACGCCGAGACCTACGGCAACGACGGCCCCTTCCGATTCGGCGGCATTGCGACCGACGATTCGGCCATCGTCCGAATCGAATGGCGTATCCGCGACAACGACCTGGGAACGTTTCTCGACCCCGAATCGGGACGTTTCACCTCGGCCGGCCGCTATACCTCGATCGCCATCGGTCCCGACACCGACTACCAACCATTCGCGATCGACTTCACCCCTGCGGCGACCGGCGGCGACTACCGGCTGCAGGTTCGCATCATCGACGACGAGGGTCGATTGAGTCGCCCCTTGACCCGGGACGTCTCGATCCTTCGCGATGCAAGCACGATCCCCCTGTGCAACGGGCTCGAGCCGACCGTCGTGCTGGGTCGTGGCGGGTACGGGGCCCCAACTCCCACCGCCGACGTGATCCTCGGCACCCGGCATGCCGATCACATCGACGGCCTCGGCGGCGACGACGTCATCTGCGGTCTGAACGGTGCTGACACCATCATCGGCGGCGCCGGCAACGACGTCATCTTCGGTGGCGGCGGTCCCGATGTGCTTCGCGGGGGCGATGGTGCCGACCAGATGCATGGCGGCAATGGCGACGACGTGCTGCGCGGCGGCGACGGTGCGGACACCCTCCGAGGAGATGGCGGCCGGGACGACATCGCCGGGAACGGTGGCGATGATTCGCTTTTCGGGGGCGACGACCGGGACACGCTGCGGGGTGGGCTCGGCGACGACATCGTACGCGGCGGAGCGGGCCGTGATCTCGTCTACGGCGGGAACGGCGACGACTTTCTGGGCGGCGCCGCCGACGTCGACATCTGTTACTCGGGCCCGGGAGACGACGAAGCGCAACGATGCGAGTTCCTCACCCGATAACGACGTCGAAGACCGGGTTCGACCGCCCGAATTCCGGAGGTTGAGGAGCAGGGCTTGGGGTCGCAGTCCGGCGCCTCGTACGGTCCGACACACCGCCTCGACTGGAACGGACCGACACCACGTGACCGGCAATCTGAAAACACCGGGACAAGCCTGCAAACGGCTCGCGCTCATCGTGACCTTCACGGTTGCTGCCGTCATTGCGCTCAGCGGCAGCAACGTCGCCACCGCACAGGCCCCGGCGGACTTCGTCGACCAGCGCGTCGTCGGCGGCATGAAGAACGTGACGGCGCTCGATTGGCTACCCGACGGGCGAGCACTGGTTGCGGGCAAGGGCGGTGAGATCTACCTCGTGAATCCCTCCAATGGGACTTCGATCCTCTACCTGACGGTGCCGAACCTCGACGACACCGGCGAACGCGGTCTCCTCGACATCCTCATACCGCCCGACTTCAGCGCAACCCGTACGTTCTACGTCTATTTCTCCGCCACCCCGAATGGCCGCCTCCACATCGACAGCTTCCGCTTCACCGGCGCGCCGGCCGCCGACCTCGCCAGCCGGCGGGTCGTGTGGACCAACCCGGGCCCAACGCACGACCAATTCGGCGAGTTTCACGCCGGGGGTTCGCTCAACCTCGCTCCCGACAACACGTTCTACCTTTCGGTCGGCGATGGCTACCTGTCCTCGAACGCCGAGACCCTCACCACCGTGTTCGGCAAGATCCTGCGCATCAACCGCGACGGCACCGTGCCATCGAACAATCCCTTTCATGACGGCGCCGGACCGAATATCGACGAGATCTGGGCGTATGGCCTCCGGAACCCCTATCGAGCCAGCTTCGATGGGGTGACGGGCCGGTATTACATCGGTGACGTGGGCGGCAACGTCGCTGCTGTCGCCTACGAGGAGGTCAACGTCGGGGTGGCCGGCGCCAACTACGGCTGGCCGAGCTGCGAGGGGCCGTTGGGGAACCCGAAAAACGGGTCCGTGTGCCCCGGTGGGGTCCAATCCCCGATCTTCACCTACCCGCACGCACCGGAAGCCGGCTGCTGCCTGAACGCCGCGATCACCGGCGGCGAGGTCATGCGCAGCGGCGCGCTCCCGTCCTCCCTGTCGGGCGCCTACGTGTACGCCGACTTCGCGCTCCAGCAGATCCGCTACCTGCGCCTGGCCGCCAACGGTACGTCCGTTACCGGGTCCGGGACCCTTGCGCAGCTCTCCGACAAGTTCCCGACCTGGATTGGCGAGGGACCCGACGGCCACATCTACTACCTCAGCTTCGGGTACGTCGGCAGCACCGGCGAACTGCGACGGCTGCAATATGTCGGCGCGCAGAATCGCCCGCCGGACCTCACCGCAGCGACCGCCGACCGCAGATCTGGCGTGGCACCCTTGGTCGTCGCATTCAGCGCTTCCGCGACGGATGCCGACGGCGACGCGCTCGCCTACCGGTGGGACTTCGGCGACGGATCGGCGGGCTACGGGCCCACCGCAACGCACACGTATTCCGCTGGTGGACGCTACGAGGCATTCGTGGTCGTCACGGCAGCAGGACAAACCG
>CBESNZ010000118.1:0-8943 GCA_965531045.1 uncultured Acidimicrobiales bacterium | reverse complement strand
CGGCGCAAGGCCAACGGCGGCGTACCCGACCCCTTGCCGCCCGAGCAGGCCATCGCCTACATCCTCGGCATCATCCCGGCGTTCGGTTACTTGCACGGGCTGGGCCTGGTCTACAACGACCTCAAGCCGGCGAACATCATGGTGGTCGGCGACGACGTGAAGCTCATCGATGTGGGCGCGGTGATGCGAATCGATGACCCCCATGCGGCCATCTTCGGCACTCGGGGCTTCCAGGCCCCCGAGGTCGCGTCGATGGGTCCTTCGGTGCCGTCGGACCTGTTCACGATCGGGCGAACACTTGCGGTGCTCATCTTGAACTTCGTCTTCCACAGCGGCGAATACGAGTACTCACTCCCTCCGGCCAATGCCGAGCCGCTCTTTGTAAAGTGGGAATCACTTCACCGATTCCTTCTCAAGTCCACCGCTGCGCACCCCGACGATCGCTTCCAAACCGCCGACGGGATGTCGGTACAACTTTTGGGCGTGCTGCGGGAAATGGTCGCGGTGCAGCAAGGCGTTCCCCAGCCCGCTCCGAGCGCGTTGTTCGGTGGCGACCGGTTGGCGTCGCTCATCGCCGACGGCGACGAGACCGCGAGCGAAACAGCGAGGCCCGACGTGCTCCCGCTGCCCCGCATCGATCCAGCGGATCCCGCCGCGTCGTTTCTCGCCGACCTACCCGACGATCCCGACGAAGCTCTGCGCCTTCTCACCGCTGCGGGCGATTCGGTCGAGGCATCCCGCGAGTTTCTCCTTCGGCAAGCTCGATCCAGCATCGAGGCGGGTCGTCCCGGCACCGAACTGTTGGACGGCATTGCCGGCCAGGACCCTTGGGAATGGCGAGTGTCGTGGTGGCGCGGCATCGAGGCGCTTCGGTCCGGGCACTATGCCGAGGCCGCGGAGCGCTTCAGCGCCGTCTGGACCGAGCTGCCGGGCGAGCTCGCACCCAAGCTCGCCATCGCCCTGTCGGCCGAGTTGGCGAAGGACTACGACCGAGCCGCCACCTTGTACGACCTGGTTCTGGCGGCCGACAACACGTACGTGTCGGCCGCGTTCGGCTTGGCCCGGTGCCGGTCGGCGCAGGGCGATCGAGCCGGCGCTCTCGCGGCCTATGAACGAGTCCCGACATCGTCGGCGACATACTTCGACGCCCAGGTGGCATCAGCTCGCATGTTGATCGACCACCGACACGGCGCGCCGGCCGTCGCCGACCTCGCAAGTGCCGCCAAAACCGTCGAGCGGCTGCAGCTCGACGCCGCTGAACGAACCCGTTTGTCCGCCGAAATTCTCGAGAACGCGCTCGCGGTCAACGCCGTGACCCCCGTCGATGCCGGCACCGTCACGTTGTTCGGAGCGCCGTTGGACGACGACAAACTGCGGCGTCGCCTCGAGGCGGTCTACCGGGAACAGGCCCGTCTGGCCGAAACGACCGCCGAGCGCATCGCACTGGTCGACCGCGCCAACGCGGTCCGGCCGCGGACGCTCTTCTAGTGGCTGCGCAAGCCGAATCACTCGCCTGTCCAACGTGCGGCGAGGCCGCCGCGGCCGATGCCAATTGGTGTGAAGCCTGTGGATCGTCGATGGTCCCGCTCCCCGATCCCTGTGTGAACTGCGGTGCAGCTGGCGCCGAAATCGCAGACGGCTATTGCGGGACCTGTGGCCACAAAGAACCCGATCCGCGAGACCACGTTGAGATCGACCTCGGCTCTGTAGCGCTCGTCAGCGACAAGGGCAAGCGCCACCACCTCAACGAAGATGCCATGGCCGCGACCGTCACGGCCGCTGGGCTCGTCGTCGTGGTCTGTGATGGCGTGTCTTCCACGGTGGCTCCGGAAGCGGCATCGCAAGCTGCGGCCGAAGCAGCTGCGGCGAGTCTGGCCGCATCGTTGCACGAGGGGGCCGATGCCGCTGTTGCGATGACCGCCGCGACGGCGGCCGCGCAGCTCGCCGTCGTCGAAACGCCTCCAACCAGAGGCGAAGGCGACCCCGCGTCGTGCACCTTCGTCGGATGCAGCATTCCGACGGGCGGCTTCGACGGCCAGAACCTGCCAGTCACGATCGGCTGGTTGGGCGACAGTCGGGCCTACCTCGTGTCGAACGGAAACGTGACCCAGCTCACCAGCGACGACTCGTGGGCCAATCAACAAGTCGAAACCGGCGTGCTCACCGCCGAGGAGGCCGAAGGCGACCCCCGGGCTCATTCCATCACCCGTTGGCTGGGACAGGACGCCATCGACGTCGTGCCCCGCACCGCCGAAACCACCGCCACCGACGGCGACCTCATCATCGTGTGCAGCGATGGACTCTGGAACTACGCGCCGACCGAAGCTGAACTGGCCGACGTCATCGAGGGCCTCCGAGCTGATCGCGGACCGGTCGCCACGCCACTCCGCCTCGCGCAGCAACTCGTGACGTTCGCGCTCGACGCCGGCGGCCATGACAACGTGACAGTCGCCGTCGCTTCCCCGACAACCGCTTCCCTAGCAACCGCTTCCCCAAAGAGCAGGACGCAACCATGATCCAGAAGACCCCAATCGACATCGATGCAGAAGTGAGGGCAGCCCCGTGAGCGGATTCCAAGCCGAGGTGTTCCAGAACGAGTACCTCCCAGCGGACGGTGACGTCATCGACGCGGTCGTCACCGTGCGAGCCGACGGAACAGCGAGTGTCGGGGGCGCGGCGCCTGCGGGCGATGCGGTCGAGATCATCATCGTCGACTGTTCGGGATCGATGCGCGAAGAGGGTGGCGACAAGATGCGATCCGCCATCGCCGCCACCATCGCTGCTGTCGACAAGATTCGCGACGACGTCATGTTCGCCGTCATCGCCGGGATCGACGGGGCGTACACCATCTATCCGCCCCAGCCCGGCCTCGCGCGTGCCGACTCGTCGACCCGGGAGCAGGCCAAACACGCCGTGTCGCAGGTTCGGGCCAAAGGTGGGACGGCGATCGGTTCGTGGTTGCGCTCCGCTGCCGCGCTGTGCCAGAGCCATCCCTCATCGATCAACCACGCCATCCTGCTCACCGATGGCAAGAACCAGAGCGAATCGGCGTCCGAACTGGCCGACGCCATTCGCCAGTGCCAGGGCCTCTTTCAATGCGATGCCCGGGGCCTGGGGGCCGATTGGAACGTCGAGGAGCTGCGGGCCATCTCGACCGCGCTGCTCGGCACGGTCGACATCATCCCGAAGCCGGAGGACATGGAATTGGCCTTCGAGGAGTTGATGGACGCGGCGATGGGTAAGAACGTGGGAAACGTTGCCCTGCGCATGTGGACCCCCAAAGGCTCAACGGTCGAGTTCGTCAAGCAGGTAGCCCCCAACCTGGACGACCTCACCGGCACTTCCGTACCGGTCGATGCCCTCACGAACGACTACTCGCTGGGGGCCTGGGCCGGCGACGAAGAGCGCGACTACCACCTCCGCATCCGCATCCCGGTGGGTGCGGTCGGCGACGAGCGCCTCGCCGCCCGTGTCGCCCTGGCGGTCAATGATCAAGCGCAACCGGCGGCCCTGGTCCGGGCGGTCTGGACCGATGACAGTGGGCTGTCCACCCGCATCAACCGTGAGGTTGCCCACTACACCGGACAAGCCGAACTGGCCGACGCGATAGCCGAGGGACTCGCTGCGCGCGCTTCGGGCGACGGCGAGACCGCCACCGTCAAGTTGGGCCGCGCCGTGAAACTCGCCCACGAGGCCGGCAACGACGACACCGTGAAGCTGCTCGGCAAGGTCGTCGACGTCGACGACCCCGAAACCGGCACCGTCCGTCTGAAAAAGGCAGTGGAGAAGACCGATGCGATGGCGCTCGACGTCAGGTCGACCCGAACGGTTCGGGTGAACAAGAAATGAAGTGCACCAACTGCAACGAGCCACATGGACCCGACGACGTGTTCTGCGAAAGCTGCGGGCTCGACTTCCTGTCCGGCTCGTTGCCGGCTCCCGTCGAACCGGCAGCGCTGCGAGTCATCCTCGAAGCCGACTCCGCATTCCATGCGCTGATGGTTCCCGACGGTGAGGTGGCCCTGCCGGACCCGCTCCCGCACACCACGTTGGAGCTACGCGGCACCGAGTTGCTGATCGGTCGCTCGAGCCAGAGCCGAGGAGTGTTTCCCGAGATCGATGTGCAGGCCGCCACGGGCGACCCCGCTGTTTCCACCCGCCACGCGGTCCTGCGTCGAGGCCAGGACGGCAACTGGTCGGTACAGGATCTCGACTCGACCAACGGCACCTACGTACAGGAGCCCGACCGGCAGATCGCCGCCGGGGTCGTCGTGCCGGTCGAGACCGACACGACGATTTTCGTCGGGGCGTACACCAAGATCACCGTCGAGCTGCCGTAGTTCTACTCACCGCTGGTCGTGGGTGTCGGCTGCGGGGCCGGGGCCGGCTCATCGGCGGGGAAAGGCCCATCGACGGGGAACCCGGCATCGGTCATGCACTGCTGGTACTCGGCGTCGGCAGCCTCCATTTCCGCCTCGGAGGGTTCGGCCACTCCCTGATCACCCCAGAGCAAACGGAACACCTCTGAACAAGCGGCATCGGCCATGACGTTGTCGAAGGACTGCATCGGGAACTCGGCCGTCGCGGACGGTGCGAGAGCCGAGAGGCAGGCCTCGTAGTCGGCACGCAGGCTCGGGGCGGGATCGAGGTTCGGTGCCCCGTCGGTCCCGTAGATCTCTTCGTACACCGTGTTGATGCAAGCAAACCCCGGTGGGGCGTCGAACTCACCGGACGATGCCTCGACGAAGCTGTTGTTGAGCGACGACGCCTGGAAGCGCAGACCACCGAGGCTCCGAAACCCGACGATGTCGCCGAAGATCGAGTTGGAGAACACCATGCCGGCGAACATGTCGCGATCGACCTCTCGATCGAGGTCCTCGAAGCGTTGGGCCGAGCCCACGACGTCGTCGCTCAAGGTGGCTATGGGATCGACGAACCATCGACCGTCCCGTTCGACCACGGTGAGCCCCACGGCGAGGGTTTCGATGTAGGACGCTTCCGCGTCGGACACGCCCTCGTCGCCGATGCATGTTCGTTCGACCTCGGGTTCCTGGCCGTCCTCGGACGACCGGGCCT
This sequence comes from uncultured Acidimicrobiales bacterium, assembly GCA_965531045.1. Lineage (GTDB taxonomy): Bacteria > Actinomycetota > Acidimicrobiia > Acidimicrobiales > SHLQ01 > CBESNZ01. Next base: position 3,867 of record CBESNZ010000118.1, on the reverse strand, counting down.
CAACGCACGTTCCGTCGAAGGTGACCGCAGACGACCCACTGGATTCGCCGAGCGTTGCGTCGCCCGAGTAGGTGAATTCGATCTCGAACTCGGTCGCCCGCACCCTGTTCTCGTCCACGGCGGTGGCCAGCCGGTTGACGATCACGGCGTAGTCGTCGACCGAGAATTCCTCGTCGGGCATCCGCAACACCGGTCCGAAGTCGTACAGACCGGGAATCTTGTCGGGGTCGAGCAAGACGATTCGAGACTGCCAATCGAAGGGTCGTACCGCCAGCCACGCTTCGAGCAATGCTTCCGGGGATTCGGCGCCGACCGGCTCGAGCCCGTTGCCGAAGTCGGGACTCTCCCAGCCGGCATCCTTCACCATGGCATCGAGCAGCGTGTAGCCGACATTGAGGTACCACTCGCCGTCCCGTTCGACCATGAAGAACTCGACGTTGTCCCGCTCGGTCATCGAGCCGGTTCTGTCGATGCTGAATCGTTCCAGAAAATCGTCGAACTCTCCGGCGAAGTTCTGGCGGTCGTTTTCGATGCCGGAACCGGAGTACAGCTCGGCCGCCGAGCCGAGCGGCAGCGTGGCCGGATCGGTTCGAGAGTTGATTCGGCCATCGACGAGACGAACGGCGGCCAAACCTTCGTCGAGACGAACGCTCGCCACCCTGAGGTCGGCCACGTCGATGTCGAACGCGGCCAACGGATCGGCGTCGAGCTCCACGCCCTCGAGGAGACCCAATCGATTGAGCTCAACCAGGACACCGTCGATCGCCGGCCGCAGGGCGTCGCGCTCGTTCGGGTCGATTGCCTCGAGGAGGCCGATGGCATCTTCGTTGCCCAGCGCTTCGGCGAAGGCCTCAAAAGCGACCTCTGGCGTGGACCGGTCGTCGCCGGAAGTGGCCGCCACGACCGCCAGACCTGCACCGCCCGCAAGTAGCCCAAGCCCGGCGAGTCCTCGCATGATTCGGGTTCGCAGTGACGGTTTCGGGGTGATCGCCGGCGCATACAGGGGCAACGGATCCTCGAGCCCGAGCTGCTTGGCGGTCGGCGCGTTCGGCGCCGACTCCGCGACCTCGACCATCGCAGCGCGGATCTTGGCATCGAACGGATCGTTCTTGTCGTACCTCATGACAGGCTCTTTCGTAGGTTTGCTCGAGCTCGAGCGAGGTGTCGCTTCACCGAGCCGGCACCGATGTCGAGCATCTCGGCGACTGCGGCCACTTCGAGATCCTCCCAATAGGTCAGGAACACAACGGCACGTTGCCGCACGCTGAGCTGATCGACTGCGGCCCAAACTTCGGGCTGCAGGTCGGTCGGGTGCACCGCCTCGGCCGGAGCGAACCGCTCTTCCCGAACGCGGCGCCGACCGCCGGATCGCTGCATGCTCTGCGCGGCGTTGTAGACGGACCGATACAGGTAAGCCCGTTTGTTGCGCACGTCAGCCCATGCCGGACTCGCCATGGCCGACAACACGGCTGTCGACAGCGCGTCGGCCGCGTCGTGCGGCCCGACGATGCCCGTGGCGAAGCGGATCAAGTCATCGGCGTACTTTTCGTACAGCTCGGCGTCGGTGAATTCCATCGTGCGTAGGACGCCGCCGGTGGGCTAGGTGGGTGACGGTTTCGGAAAAAGATCATCTCCGGCCAGTAGGCGTTCGATCACGACTGCGACTCCGTGCTCGCTGTGGCTGTCTGTGCGGCTACCAACACAGGAAGATGCTGTGGTTCCACATGAGTGGAGCGCGGGAGGCCCACGGGCGTGGAGCACACCACGCCGTCCTCGGGCGTGATGTCGTCGGCAGATCCGCCCAATCGGCGCAGGCCGTACAACACCGGCAGTGCCGCCATCGTGCACAAGCCGCCCGTGACGTAGCCCGGACCAAATCCCCGAGCGTCGGACAGCGCGCCGAGGCCGACCTGTCCTCCCACCCCACCGACCGAGCTGATCATCGCGTCAAAGCTGACCACGGTGGCGCGGTGCTCGCTGGCCGCCACATCGTGAAGGTATGCCTGCCGAACCGGCGAGATGACACCCATCGTCAACGCCACCACGAGCAAGCCGCCCACCGCGACGGCGAAGCTCGAAGTGAGCCCCATCGCGGTAGCGGCTACGGATCCGACCGCCGAAGCTCCGAGCAGCAACGTACTTCGTCGCTGACATCGGCGGCTGAGCCACTGGACGATCTGGTTGCCGACGATGGTGGCGAGCGACAGCCCCGCCGTCGTGACGCCGACCACCCACACCGCATCGCGTTCGAGGAGTTCGAGGAAATAGGGCTGGGCGGCGTAGAACGCCCATCCGAAGAAGATTCCTCGGATGCTCGCCGCCAGCATGAGCAGCCGCAACCCGGGCTGTTGCCATCCCTCGGCGATGCCGACCGAGGTTTGTCTCCGCAGTTGCTCAGGGATCTCTCTGAGCGACAACTGCTTGGGAACAAATCCCACCTCGGTCATCAACGTCGATGCGACTATGAACACGACGACCAGGAGGCCACTCCGAACGATGAAGGGCACCGCAAGGTCGACCTGACCGAGAAAACCGCCGATGATCGTGCCGATGAACATCGCGGCGCCGGTGACTTGTTGGCCACGGGCGAAGACGCTGTCGAGCCGATGGTCGTCTCCCATCGACTTGAGTCCATCTACCAACCAGGCCTCGAGCGCTCCGGAATAGAACGTGAAACCGAGGCCCATCAACACGGACACGGCACCGAACACCAGCAGCCCGGCACCGGCTTGCGCAGCGATGAGGTACAGACCCGTGGTGAGCGCCAAGACCGCCACGCTGGCCAGGTAGGACACCCGTCGTCCAAGCGTGTCCGCGACAACGCCGGTCGGAATCTCGAACACGACGAGTCCGGCCGAGAACAGCGCGTTCACCAGGAACACTTGGGCCAGCGGCAAACCTGCGTCGATCAAGAACAGGGTATTCACCGACCAGATCATCGACGCGGCGAGGGTGTACATGCCGGATAACACCATGTAGGTGCGCACAATTCGTTCCGGCGTCACCACGGCACCCTAAGGCACCACCCCTCGCAACGTGACGCTTGCCACACGGAACGCCATGAGATACCTTGAGAAATCCAGCCGGTCCTCAGGGGCCTCGGCTCATGAGGACCAGACGGGATCGGCGCTCAGGCGCCGAGGCCGTCTGGTCCGAAGGTTTTGGGGCCTATACGCGGTCGGCGAACCAGGGCTTGATCGTGTTGTTGATGAGATCGAGACGCTCGTCGAAGCCGATGAACGATGACTTCATCGCATTGACGGTGAGCCACTGGATGTCTTTCCAGCCCCAACCGAATGCGTCGACGAGCACGGCGAACTCGTGGGACAGCGTCGTGTCGCTCATCAATCGATTGTCGGTGTTGACCGTGACCCTGAAGTGCAGATCTCGGAGCAGACCGATCGGATGCTCGGCGATCGTCGGAGCCACGCCGGTGTGGATGTTGGAGGTCGGGCACAACTCGAGCGGCATACGAACGTCGCGCACATAGGCAGCCAGCAATCCGAGCTCGGGGCCGTCTTTTCCCATCGTGATGTCGTCGACGATGCGCACGCCGTGACCGAGGCGTTCGGTCCCGCAGTACTGGATGGCTTCCCAGATCGACGGCGGACCGTAGGCCTCGCCGGCATGGATCGTGAAGTGGAAGTTTTCGCGCTGGCAGTGCTGGAACGCAGCCAGATGCCGGGTGGGAGGGTTCCCCGCCTCGGCTCCGGCGATATCGAACCCCACCACGCCGTTGTCGCGGTGCCGCACCGCCAACTCGGCGATCTCCAACGACCGGGCAGCATGGCGCATGGCGGTGAGCAGGGTGCCGATTCGGAGGCCGGTGCCGGCCGATCCTTCGGCGAAGCCGGCCTGGGTGGCTTC
>CBESNZ010000117.1:0-8965 GCA_965531045.1 uncultured Acidimicrobiales bacterium | reverse complement strand
GAACATGAGGGCCGGGCCGACGAGCCAGTTCAGGATCAGCGAACTGACCATGAGTTTCCGATCGGCGGCGACCTCGTCGACCTTGGAGTACCGGACCTTGGCCAGGACCGGGTACATCATCAGCAACAACCCGATGGCGATCGGCAACGAAACGGTCCCGATCTTGACCTTGTCGAGCCAGTCATTCAGATCCGGGAAGACCCGGCCGAGCCCGATACCGAGCGCCATCGCCGCGATGATCCAGACCGGCAAGAACCGATCGAGCATCGACATCCGCTCGAGAACCGGCGCTTCGCCACTCGTGTCGAGGTCGGTCATCGACCGGGGAGCCTTGTCACGTGGACCGCTTCACCCGAAGAATCTCGCCGTCGAGTTCGTACCCGTTCAGGTGTTGAATCGCCGCCTTGGCATCGCCGGCCTTGGGTAGGTCCACGAAACCGAAGCCCTTCGACTGTCCGGTCTCGGCGTCGGTGACGATCACACACGACTGGACCGAACCGAATGGCTCGAACAGGTCACGGAGATCCTGCTCCGTGGTCTTTCGGGACATCTTCCGGACGAGCAAACGCATGACGACGACACTACCGTCGGGCGGCGCCAGCGCTGCAGTGGCGATCGAAACCACTAGATTCGACGCGATGCCGCACCTGCCCGGAAGCCCCTTTTGGCAGCGTGACAGCTCCCATGCCCAGGTCCTCGACTACCACCTGAGCATGCTGCTCGACACGGCTCGAATGGATTCGTACCGACGGGCCATCCACGCGTCGGTGCAGCCCGGCGACGTCGTCGTGGACATCGGCTGCGGGACCGGCGTCCTGACGTTCATGGCATGCGAGGCGGGCGCCAAGCGGGTCTATGCCATCGAAGGCGGGCCGATCATCGAGGCGGCTCGCGAACTGGCCATCGACAACGGATTCGCCGATCGCATCGACTTCCTCGACGGCTGGTCGATCGATGTCGGCCTCCCCGAACCGGCCGACGTGCTCATCACCGAGACCATCGGCAATGCCGGACTCGATGAGGGGATTGTCGCCTGGACCGCCGATGCCCGGCAGCGCCTGCTCCGTCCCGGCGCAGTGCTGTTGCCGCAGCGACTTCGGTTGTGGGTCGCGGCCGCCGAATCGTTCGACGATCACGCCTTGGTCTCGGACTGGTGGGCCCCAGGTCTGCCCTACGACTACGCCGCAGCCCACCGCCGCGCAGCCCGAACCCTGTGGTTCGCCGATCTCACGCCGAACAACCTCCTCGGCCAGCCCGAACTCGCCGCCGACATCGACCTGACGTCGGCTCCCAACGAGACAACCGCCTCGGCCGGCCGGGTGCGCGTCGATCGCGATGGCACCCTGCATGGACTGGCCTGCTGGTTCGATTCGCTGCTGTGTACCGGGATCACCGTCGACAACTCACCACCGCGCTCAGATTCGAGCTGGTCTCAGGGATTTCTCCCCTTGGCCGAGCCGCTGATGGTGGCCGCCGGTGACGAGCTGAGCTGGTCGCTCTCGGTCTCGGCCGACGGCCACCACTGGACGTGGCAGGTCGATCAGGTCGACGGCCCAGAGCCGATTACCTTGGTCACATCGCCATAAGCGGTAGGCTCGGCGCTCGGTTGCTAAACAGATCGCAACCGGCAGGCCCTCTGCCTGCGAGACAGACCAAGGGACAGAAGTCCTTGTACACGACCACCATTTTCAGGAGTTAGCCCTCGTGGCCGCAAACAAGCCCACCCCACTGCAAGAGTCAGAAGCTCGCCGGAAGGCAGCTGAGGAAGCCAAGAGCACCCGGAAACCTGTCACCCGCTCAGAGGAAGAGAAGGCACTCCGCAAAGAACGCGTCGCGAAGGCCAAGGACGCGCTGGCTCGCTCGGTCGGCGTGAAGGGCGACCACGTTGCCGCCGGCCGTTCGGCGCTCAAGGACTACCTACGGCGTCTCAACGACCCGAAGCAGCCTGACGACGCCCGATTCGAGTCGCTCATCGAAGCACCGTTCAAGACGCCGCCCAAGAAGAAGACGAACGACCGCTACTAGCTTCCACATCGGATCCGTTCGGGAATAGCCATGGCCTTTGGACAAGCGTCGGGACCTCCGGCAACTCACAAGCAGCTCGACCAGCTTCTCGAACTTCTGATGGAGGCGGGTTTCGAGAGCTTCAAGGAAGCCCGCTACCCAATGGACTTCACCCAGCGACAGGCTGGCGGCAAGTTCACCAATGAAGAAGCCGACGAGTACATCGAGAAACTGCAGGAGCAGTCCGAGATGGAGGTCGACAGCATCGCCCCGGTGCAGAAGGCGCAGAAGCTCTCCCCCACCGAGCAGTCCCTACGCACGTACCCGGCCGAAGCACTGGCGGCCGAGCTCCAACGCCGGGGTTGGATCGTCGCCGAGGGGTAGCCGACGGGTCGACCCGCGGTCAGCGAACCCGCGGCGCTACGCAGGGTCGATGAACAGCAGGGCCGGGGTTTCGAGAACCCGTTTGATTCGTTGCACGAACGTGGCGGCGTCATAGCCGTCAACCATGCGGTGGTCGAAGCTCGAGGACAGGTTCATCACCTGCCGGGGTTGGAACGAGCCGGCTCGCCACACCGGGCGGGTCTCGATCTTGTTGACGCCGATGATGGCGACCTCCGGCGGGTTGATGATCGGTGTGGTGACCAGGCCGCCGAGCGCGCCGAGTGAGGTGATCGTGATCGTTGACCCCATGAGTTCGTCGCGGGTGGCAGAGCCATCTCGCGCGGCAGCCGCTACTCGGCCGATTTCGGTGGCAAGGCCCCAAACGTCGCGACCCTCGGCATGACTCACGACCGGCACCCGTAGACCACCGTCGGTTTGCGTGGCGACGCCGACGTGGACCGCGCCGAAGGTCGTGAGCGTCTCGGCGGCGTGGTCGTAGTGCGCGTTGATGCCCGGCTGATCGGAGATGGCCAGAACGATCGCCCGTGCAACGAACGGCAGCATCGTAAGCCGCGTGCCGCGCTCGTTCTCCGGCTTGTTGAGTTCGGCTCGTAGGTCTTCGAGTTCGGTCACGTCGACATCGTCCACGTAGGTGATGTGGGGAATCTCGCGCCAGGCAGCTGACAGCCGCTCGGCGATCTGGCGACGAACGCCCCGCACCGCAATGACCTCGCCCTTGCCCGCAGCCGGTGTCTGACCCGAGGCCGGCGGGCGACGGAGCGAGGAAGTACCGCTACCGCGGAGCGCCCGGTCGAGGTCTTCGTGGAGCACGCGGCCGTCGGGGCCGCTGCCGGGGACCGTCGAGAGGTCGAGGCCGAGCTCTGCGGCGCGGGCCCGAACCGCCGGAGCGGCCGTCGCTCGTTCGCCGGCGGGTCGAGCTGGGTGTTCTTCGGCCGATGCCGCAGGTGGATCGGGCCGCGGGTCGGGGGCCGGCACGGTCTGGTCGGTTTCGATACCGATGAAGTCGCCGCCCACCGCGAGGATGTCGCCCGGTTCACCGTGTAGTGCAATGACTTCGCCGGCGACGGGTGCGGAAACTTCGACGGTGGCCTTGTCGGTCAGGACCTCGGCGATCACGGTGTCGGGCGTTACCTCGTCGCCGACGCTCACCAACCACTCGACCAGTTCTGCTTCGGCCACCCCCTCGCCGACATCGGGGAGTTTCATCACGAAGTGGCTCATGGTTTCATCACCTCCTGCATCGCCCGCCCCACCCGTTCGGGCCCGGGGAAATAGGACCACTCGTGCGCGTGGGGGTACGGCGTGTCCCATCCGCACACCCGGATGGTCGGCGCTTCCAGGTGGAACAAACATCGTTCGTGAACGGTGGCACTCAACTCGGCGCCGAAGCCCGAGGTCTGCGTGGCTTCGTGCACGATGAGGCAGCGGCCCGTCTTTCGGACCGAGTCGACGATGGCGTCGACGTCGAGCGGTACCAGGGTGCGGAGATCGATGATCTCGGCGTCGATGCCTTGCTCGTCGGCCGCGGCTTGCGCCACATGCACCAGGGTTCCGTAGGCGAGCACGGTCAAATCGTTGCCCTCGCGGTGGATGCGGGCCTTCCCGATGTCGATCGTGTAGTGCCCCTCGGGCACTTCACCCAGCGCGTGCTTCGACCAGGGCACGATCGGTTGGTCGTGGCGCCCGTCGAACGGGCCGTTGTACACACGTTTCGGTTCGAGGAAGACGACTGGGTCGTCGTCTTCGATCGCCGCGATCAACAGGCCTTTGGCGTCGTAGGGATTGGACACGACCACGGTCTTCAAGCCCGCCACGTGTGTGAAGAGCGCCTCGGGACTCTGCGAGTGCGTTTGGCCGCCGTAGATTCCGCCACCGGTCGGCATCCGGATGACGAGCGGTGAGGTGAAGTCGCCGGCTGAGCGGTGCCGCAACCGCGCGGCCTCGGAAACGATTTGGTCATACGCTGGATACATGTAGTCGGCGAACTGGATTTCGACGCAGGGCCGCAATCCGTACGCAGCCATGCCGACGGCGGCACCGACGATGCCGGCCTCGCTTATCGGCGTGTCGAAGCAGCGGTGATCACCGAATTTCTCCTGTAGACCGTGGGTGCAGCGGAACACGCCGCCGAAGTAACCGACGTCCTCACCGAACACCACGACGCTGGGGTCGCGTTCCATTGCGACGACGTGAGCGTCGCGGATCGCCTCGATCATGGTCATCGAGGTCATGTGGCCTCGCCCAGCATGTCTCGTTGCTCTCGCAGGTGCCGCGGGAGTTCGGCATAGACGTCATCGAACATGGAGCGGGCGCTCCCCACGTCGCCGGTCTTCATCGAGCCGTGCGATTCGGCTTCGGCGAATGCTTCGGCCACCTGGGTGTCGACCTCGCTCTGCAATGACTGCTGGCGATCTTCGTCCCACTCGCCGATGTACTCGAGATGTTGGCGCAGGCGCTGGATTGGATCGCCGAGCGGAAAGCTCTCTGCCTCGTGAGGCGGGCGGTACACCGATGGGTCGTCGGAGGTGGAGTGGGCGCCAACACGCAGCGTGATCCACTCGATCAAGGTGGGGCCGAGATTGGTGCGGGCTCGCTCAGCGGCCCATTGCGATGCCGCGTACACCGCCAGGTAGTCGTTCCCGTCGACTCGCAATGCGGGAATGCTGAATCCGTAGCCTCGATCGGCAAAGGTGGCAGACGCTCCCCTGGCGAAGTCTTCCGGGGTGGAGATGGCCCAGTGATTGTTGACGATGTTGAGAATCACCGGTGCCTGATAGGTCGACGCAAAGACCAGTGCCGCGTGGAAGTCCGATTCGGCGGTGGCTCCCTCGCCGATCCACGCCGAGGCGATCTCGGTACCGCCGGCGAGAGCGGACGCCATCGCCCAGCCCGCCGCCTGGATGTACTGGGTTGCCAGGTTGCCCGAGATGGAGAAGAAGCCGTGCGACTTCGCCGAGTAGAGCACAGGTAACTGGCGGCCGAGCAACGGGTCGTGTTCGTTCGACAGCACCTGGTTCATCATGTCGACCAATGGATACCCGGCCGATATGAGCAGGCCCGACTGCCGGTACGTCGGAAAGTGCATGTCGCCGGGGCGCAGGGCCCGCTGCTGCGCGCAGGCGATCGCCTCTTCGCCGAGGCATTGCATGTAGAACGAAATCTTGCCTTGACGGTGGGCCTTCAGCAGCCGGGCGTCGAAGCTACGCACCAGCATCATGTTGCGCAGGCCGAGCCGCTTCTCGTCGAGTGACAGGTCGGGCACCCACTCCCCTACTGCCTGCCCGTCGTCATCGAGAACGCGCACGAGTTGTTTGCGCATGAGCGCAATGCGTTCGACCTTCTCATCGAGCGCAGGCTTCTGCATCTCGCCGGCCCGGCTGATGAACCGGACCCGATCTGGAGGATGTTCACCCCGCGCGGGCCGAGGAATTCGGAGCCGAAGCGGCGTCTCGGTCTGGTTGTTGTCACCTGTCATCGAAGTGTCCCCTACCGAAGTGTCCCCTACCGAAGTGTAAGCGACACCTTCAACAACCCTGAAACAACGGCGTCCTCGCTCAACATTCTCGAGCTCCGACACACCGTAGGGTGAGCCCCATGTCGAACACGAGCAAGAAGATCATCGTCGTCGGTGGTGTCGCCGGCGGCGCCAGCGTTGCAGCGAGAGCCCGTCGACTGTCCGAGGAAGCGCACATCATCGTGATCGAACGAGGCAGCTTCGTCTCGTATGCGAACTGCGGACTTCCGTTCCACATCAGTGGGGAGATCGAGCACCGCGAGAGCTTGCTGGTGCAGACTCCGGAGGGCCTGAAGAACCGCTTCGATCTCGATGTTCGCACTCGAAGCGAGGCGGTCGGCATCGACTGCGAAACCAAACGCGTCGAGATCCGCAACCTCGAAACGAACGAGGTCTACTCGGAGGGATACGACGATCTTGTCCTGGCACCGGGCGCAGCCCCGCTTTCCCCACCGATTCCCGGCATCGATCGGGCCGGTCACTTCGCCCTGCGTTCGATTCCCGACATGGACGCAGTCATCGATTGGAACGACACGGTGCAGCCGCGGCACGCCACCGTGGTGGGCGCCGGCTACATCGGACTCGAAATGGTCGAGCAACTCACGCACCTCGGCATGTCGATCACACTGATCGAGGCCGCCCCGCAGATTCTCGGTGCCGTCGACGAGGACATAGCGTTCTGGCCGCATCGACAACTCGAGGATCGCAACATCGATGTCCGGGTCAGCTCGATGGTGGTCGGATTCGAGGAGCCGACCGAGGCCGAAGACGCTCGGGCCTCGACGGTCGTCCTCGGCGATGGCCCACGAATCCCGACCGACCTCGTGATCCTCAGCATCGGCGTGAAGCCCGAGGTCGAGCTGGCTCGAAGCGCAGGCCTCGATGTCGGCGAGTTGGGCGGCATCAGGGTCAATCAACACATGCGCACCAGCGACGACCACATCTGGGCCGTCGGCGATGCGATCGAGGTCCGCAACCCCGTCACGCACGACTGGTCACTTCTCCCGCTGGCCGGACCGGCCAACCGTCAGGGAAGAGTCGCGGCCGACAACATCATGGGGCGACCCTCCCGCTACCGCGGGACGTGGGGCACATCAGTCGTTCGGGTTTTCGACCTCACGATCGCGGCGACGGGCCTCAACGAGCGGCAGCTCCGACATGCCGGCATCGCCTTCGAGTCCGTGCACGTGCACCCGCTTTCCCACGTCGGCTACTACCCCGGCGCCGAACTCTTGGACATGAAGCTGTCCTTTTCCGTCGAGGACGGAACGATCTACGGAGCACAGGTCGTTGGCGACGAAACGGCTGCCCGTCGGATCGACGTACTCGCCACCGCAATACAAGGCGGCCTGTCGGTCGACGATGTTGCGCAACTCGAGCTCTGCTACGCACCGGCGTACGGCGCCCCGAAGGACCCGGTGAATCTGTTGGCCATGGCTGCTCGCAACGTCGTCAACGACGATGTCACGGTCGCCCATTGGCACGAGGTGGACGACCTGGGGGACGACGAGGTTCTGCTCGATGTCCGCAGTGCCGAAGAGCGCGAGGTCAGCCTGATTCCCGGTTCGATGCACATCCCCCTCGACGAACTCCGAGGTCGCCTCGACGAACTCGACAAGTCGAAGCGGCTCATCGTTCATTGCTTCTCCGGTCAGCGCTCCTACTTCGCCTACCGGATGCTTCGGCTTCACGGCTTCCATGTGCGCAACCTCACCGGCGGAATCCGGAGCTGGCAAGCCGCCCACCCGGACCGCGACCGCCAACGGCCGGCGTCCAAGCACATCAGCGCACTCGCCCACTAGCCGCTGCGCGGGTGCCGAGCTTTGGTACGACTCAGCCGACGGAGCGGTCGTGGTCGTCCCAGTACGGGGCCCGGAGCGTGGTCTTGAGCACCTTCATCGACGCATTACGCGGCAAGACATCGTGCCAGTCAATCGACTTCGGCACCTTGAACCCGGCGATCTGCGAGCGACAGAAGTCGATGAGTTCGGTCTCGGTCACCTCGGCACCCTCGCGGAGCACGACGCAGGCCTTGACCGCCTCGCCCCACTTCTCGTCGGGCACCCCGATGACCGCAACGTCGGCGACCGCCGGGTGGCCGAACAAAACCTGCTCGACCTCGGCCGGGTACACATTCTCGCCACCCGACACCACCATGTCCTTGATGCGGTCTTTCACGTAGAGGTAGCCCTCGTCGTCGAAGGTGCCCGCATCGCCGAGATACAGCCACCCGTCCCGCAACGCCTCGGCCGTCGCCTCCGGCAGATTCCAGTAGCCGGCCATCAGCTGGGGGCCCCGAGCGATGATGTGGCCGACCTCGCCCACAGCACAGTCGTTGCCGTCGGGGTCGACGACACGCACGTCGGTGCCGAAGCAGGCCCGTCCGGCCGACCGAAGTAGGTGCTCGTGGCCGTCGAGCGCGCGCCGATGGTCTGCTCGGGTGAGCAGCGTCACGCCCCCTGAGGATTCGGTTTGACCGAACCCCTGCACGAACTCACAGCCGAACACGTCCATGGCCTTACGCAATGTTGCAGCCGCGATCGGCGAGGCGCCGTAGCCGATCTGATCGAGCGTCGCGAACCCACGATCCTCGACGCCCGGCACCATCACCAACAGCGCCTGGATCATCGCCGGCACGAGCATAGTGCGGTTGACCCCCTCCTCGTCGAGGATGCGAGCGACCTCGTCGAAGTCGAAGTGTTCCTGTACGTAGACGCTTCCCCCGGCGAAGAGATTCTGCATCCCGGCCATGGCCGAGCCGATATGGGCCAGCGGCGCGACGATGTGGGTGCAGCCCCGCGCACCCTCGGTGAGCGGCGCGAGGTTCTGGGTCATCGACGCGGTGAGCGAACCGTGGGTCAAAATCGCGCCCTTGGGTCTCCCCGTCGTTCCGCTCGTGTACATCTGCACCGTCGCATCGCCCGACTCGATCGGGGCCATCTCGGGCGGACGCCCCGGAGCATCGGCAAGCCACGCGGCCCATCCCGTCCAGGCAGCGTCGACCTCGTTGCGGGGCACGTCGCCGATCGCCACCCACGTTTC
>CBESNZ010000116.1:0-9018 GCA_965531045.1 uncultured Acidimicrobiales bacterium | reverse complement strand
TTGCGAAGATTGTCGCCGCTGATGAACATCGCCAAGCCGTGGTCGACGGTCTCGTCGACCCGCAATCGACCGACCAGCGACTCGTCGATCCCCGCCGCTTTGAGCGGCGTCGGCATCGAATCGACGATGACCCCGGGCGCCTCGGCCAAGATCTCGCGGGCGTGATCGGGCGTGATGGGCCGAGCGAAGCGCGCGTTGATGGCCAGCGAGTGGCCGGTGTACACCGGCACCCGGACGCAGATACCTGACACTGCGAGCTCGGGTAGGTCGAGGATCTTTCGGCTCTCGTTGCGGAGCTTTTGCTCTTCATCGGTTTCGTTGAGCCCGTCGTCGACGATCGCCCCGCAAATCGGCACGGCGTTGTACGCGATGGTGGTGGCAAACGAGTTGGCTTCGGGGAATTCGACCGACGACCCGTCATAGGTCAGCTGCGTTGCGTCGCCGCCCTTGGCGATCTGCTCGGCGAGCTCTTCGACCCCCGACAGCCCGGCGCCCGACGTCGCTTGATAGGTGCTGACCGTGATGGCCAACAGGCCCGCAGCATCGCTCAGCGGCTTCAGCACGGGCATGGCCGCCATGGTGGTGCAGTTGGGGTTGGCGACGATGCCCTTCGGGAGGTGATCGAGCGCGTCGGCGTTGACCTCGGGCACGACGAGTGGCACCTCGGGGTGCATGCGCCAACCGGACGAGTTGTCGACAACGATGACGCCCTGGGCTGCCACCTTCTCGGCCAAGGCCAGCGAGGTGGTCTTGCCGGCGCTGAAGATGGCGACGTCGAGACCGGTGTAGTCGGCTTCGGCGGCGTTCTCCACCGTGATCTCGGCGCCCTTCCACGGAAGTGTCGTACCGGCCGACCGGGCAGACGCAAAGAAGCGAATGCTGTCGACAGGAACGTCGCGTTCGGCCAACAGCGTGCGGACAACGCCGCCCACCTGACCCGTGGCACCAACAACACCAATATGCATGCCGTCAAGGGTAGCTGTCGCCGTTTCGCAATGGCCGGCCTTTTCGCGAGCCACCCCGCTACGTTGGTCTGCCGTGGCCCTGCTGGTACAGAAGTTCGGCGGTACATCCGTCGCCAATCCCGATCGCATTCGCGAGGTTGCCGACTGGGTGCTCCGCACCAAGAAGCGTGGCGACGATGTCGTTTTGGTCATCAGCGCCATGGGCAAGGAAACCGACGAGTTGCTCCGGCTCGCCCACGAGGTCTCCGATGTCCGCCCGGGCCGCGAGATGGACATGCTCATCACGGCCGGCGAACGCAAGGCCTGCGCCCTGGTCTGCATGGCACTCCACGCGCTCGACGTACCCGCCGATAGCTTCACCGGCAGTCAGGCCGGCTTTCTCACCGACACCAACCACAGCAACGCCAAGATCCTCGAGGTGAATCCGCACCGGGTGAAGGCCGCGCTCGATGCCGGCCGAGTGCCGGTGGTGTGCGGTTCGCAAGGCGTATCCACCGAAAACGACGTCACCTTCCTCGGCCGCGGCGGGAGCGATACCACCGCGGTTGCGTTGGCCCATGCCCTCGGCGCCGACTATTGCGAGCTGTACACCGATGTGTCCGGGGTGTTCACCACCGATCCCCGGGTGGTCACCGCGGCGCGCAAGATGGCAACGATTTCGTTCGACGAACTCTTGGAGATGACCGCCTCCGGGTGTCCAAAACCCGCCATGCGGTCGGTGGAAATGGCTCGCACCTTCGGTGTGAAGTTGCACGTGCGATCAGCGTTCACTTGGGAAACCGGAACGCTCGTAACCAATCAGGAGTCCCCGATGGAGAACGCCATCATCTCGGCCGTCACCCACGACGTATCCGAATCCAAGGTCACGATCAGCGGTGTGCCCGACCAACCGGGCGTGGCGGCCAAGATCTTCCGCCGTCTGGCCGACATCGAAGCCAACGTCGACATGATCGTGCAGAACGTTTCGTCCGATGGGGTCACCGACATTTCGTTCACCGTGCCCCATACCGATCTCGACGCGGTCGAAGAAGCGATGCGAAACATCGCCACCGATATCGGCGCCACCGGCATCGAGGCGAATGCCGACGTGGCTCGGGTCAGCGTCATCGGCGCCGGCATGAAGTCGAATCCAGGTGTCGCGGCCGAGATGTTCGAAGTGCTCTCGAGCCACGGCATCAACATCGAGATGATCTCGACCTCCGCCATTCGCATCAGCGCAATGGTCACCCTCGAGCAGGCGGAACCCGCGGTGCAGTTGTTGCACGCGGCCTTCGGCTTGGATGCGTAGGATCTCTCCATGGCACAAAAGCGACGCACCGAAGGCGGACGGGTCACGCGGCCCGAAGATGTGCGACCGGCACCCGAGCTCAAGTCCGTCGGTCACAAGCTGTGGGTGCGCGTCGTCGCCGGTATCGCCGTCGCCATGATGATCCTCACCCTGGCGGTCGGCATCATCAGCGTCCTCTTCGGCTGACCAAGTCAGACCCAACGCGAGCTATACGGGACCCCGCGAAACGAAGCAACCAAGGTTCCGCCCAACCGACAACCCGGTAGGGGACGTATTTTGCGCAGCAAAATACTCCGTAAGTGACGAGGCCGCCAGGCCGAGGAACGGCGGTATCATTGGTCGGCTATGGATGCAGACAAACGCGCCCGTCAGAAGGCCAACCGCGACAAGGGCATGACGGCCCAGGCCCGATCGAACGTGAACAACCAGCGTCAGCAACAGCGCCTGATGATCTACGGCTTTGCGGCCCTGCTGCTCTTCGGGGGCATTCTGGCGATCGTCTTCCTCACCGGTGGAGACGACGAGCCCGCAGCCGACGATGCCATCGGTGCCGACGACGGCACGCCGAGCGACAGCACGCCGGACGACACGACCGTCGAATGCCCGCCCGTCGACGGGTCCACCGAGCGGACCACACAGTTCGCCGCGGCGCCGCCGATGTGTCTCGACGATACCAAGGCCTACTCTGCGGTCATCTCGACGACCGAGGGAGACATCACGGTCGATCTCGACGCCGAGTTTGCACCGCTCGCGGTGAACAACTTCGTCTTCCTCAGCCGGAACAAGTACTACGACGGCGTCGATTTCCACCGCATCATCACCGAGTTCATGATCCAGGGCGGCGACGCCACCGGCAATCCGCCGGGTACCGGCGGTCCCGGCTACACCTTCGCCGACGAACTGCCGGCCCCGGGCTATCTGTACGAAGAGGGCGAGCTCGCCATGGCCAATGGCGGTGCCAACACCAACGGCAGCCAGTTTTTCATCGTCACGAAGGACACGGGTGTCGACTGGCTCGAGAGTCGTCACACACCGTTCGGTCGGGTGACGAGCGGCATGGACGTCGTCGACGCGATCGAGGCGCTCGACTCGGGGGACAGCACACCGTCCAAGCCGGTCACCATCAACTCGATCACCATCACCGAGGCCTGATATGGGCGACGTCGCCGGCTGGATGTTTCCGCCGGTGAGCGACGCCGAACCCGAAGGGATCGTGGCGGTCGGTGCCGACCTCGAACCAGCGACGATCCTCTCGGCCTACTGCGCAGGATTATTCCCGATGCCCATCGAGCCCGGAGGGCCAATCGGGTGGTGGTCGCCCGACCCTCGCGCCGTCCTCGAACTGGATCAGCTCTATGTCAGCTCATCCACCAAGAAGGCGATCCGCAAGTACCGCACCACGATCAACACGGAGTTTGCGTTGGTCATGGCGGCCTGTGGCGATCCGGCCCGGCCGCATGGCTGGATAGACCAGCAGATGTTCGAGGCGTACAACCGCCTCCATTCGTTGGGTTGGGCGCACAGCGTCGAGGTCTGGGAGGACGATGCCGATCCCACCTGTTCACCACGCCTGGTAGGTGGTGTGTACGGGTTGGGTATCGGCCGATTCTTCGCCGGCGAGTCGATGTTCCATCGGCGCCCGAATGCCTCAAAGGTGGCGCTGGCTCGCCTGGTGGCCGAGCTACGAGCCGCTGGCGTTTCGCTGTTCGACGTGCAGTGGCAGACCGACCACTTGGCCAGCCTGGGCGTCAGCGAACTCGATCGCGCCACCTACATCGAACGATTGCGAGCCGCGACGATCGAGAAGACACGGCTCGTGCTGAGTGCCTACGATCTAAGCTGCTGATCCGAACGCCCCACGCATGGTGAAAATTTGGTGCAAAAGGGTCAGGTTCACCCCGAACGCAACCGATGGGTACAACGATGAACAAGCAACGTGCACTCACCCCCCTGGCGCTCGGCGCCGTCGGCCTCATCCTCGGCGTCGTTGCGGCCGTGGCCGGAATCGCGTGGGTCGGCCTCGTCGCCGGTGCTGCCGCGCTCGCAGCCGGTGCGCTCGGCTATCAACTCGCGGTCGGTGAACCCGAGAGTTCCACCAAGTCCGTTCCGGCACCCGCCCGCCGCGCTGAAGATTCCGCCGCGCTCCAGGGCCAAATCCTCGAGCTCGAGGCCGCGGTTGCATCGCAGATGCAGGCTCGCCTCGCCGCTGAAGAGGCCGTGAAAAGCCTCGGCGAACAACTCGCCAACGCCCAGGCGCAACGGCCGGCCGGGAACGCTTCCGATGCCCCATCGATCGCCTCGCCCGCAGACTCGCCTTCCGCCACCATCGCCAGCACGGCCTCGGGAGCGCTCACCGACATCGACAGCGGCCTCTTCAGCGAGGACTATTTCCGCGTCGCCGTCGACGCCCGAATCGCTGCCGCCCGACGCCACCTTCGCCCCGTTGCGGTCGGCCTCATCTCGGTCATCAGTGGCGATCGCGAGCACAACGCTCCGGCCGATCCGATGATCGTCGGCCCGGTGCTCGTCGAGACCCTGCGAGACTCCGACACGGCATGTCGTCTGTCCGACGGCCGCTACGGCTTGGTGCTCGAGGACACGCCCGAGAACGGCGCGATCTGGACGCTCGAACGCATTCGCCGCAGTCTGGGCGACAAACAGGACGGGCTCACGATGTGGGCCGGGTTGGCGTGTTATCCGGCCCATGCCTTTGACGGTGGCGAGCTGATGCGACAAGCCGAACAGGCCCTTACCGATGCCAAAGAATGGCACCAGGACCGCATCGAAGTTGCCACCGCCGAAGGCTAGTTTTCCTGAGCACTCGACACGTCGTCGCTAGCGCTCCTTTGGTGCCGATGCTCGACGCCAAGCGCCGTGCAACGCTTCGCGTTGCGTCAAGAAATGCTGGCGCATTTCTCGCCCGCCAGGCTCGTCCCTCACTCCCAGGTTTCCCCCTGGTGCTGGCGCCGAGCCGACGCAACCAAGATCACGAACCACCGACAACCCGGTAGGGGACGTATTTTGCGCAGCAAAATACTCCGAAAGTGACGAGGCCGCTAGGCCGCAGTCACGACCGCCACCAGCGGCCGCTGAAGCGCCAGTGGGGGGTGCGGGCCGCACCCTCGTCGGCGGCGATCGGGCGGGGCCAGAGCTCGTTGTAGGCGGCCAAGATCGCCGCCATTTCGGCGTCGTTGGGCGCAGGCGAGACCTCGACGCCGGCCGGGTTCACCGCAGATGCCTCACCCACTAGAGCGGCACATTTCCGTGCTTGCGCTTCGGCAACTCTTCGCGCTTCGAACGAAGCATCTCGAGGCCGGCGATGAGCTTGCGCCGTGTCTGCGCGGGATCGATGACGTCGTCGACATACCCTCGCTCGGCAGCGATGTACGGGTTGGCCGTACGCTCGGTGTACTCGTCGACGAGCTCCTGGCGTCGAGCGTCGGGGTCGGCTGCGGTCTGCAGCTCGCGACGATGAATGATCTCGACCGCACCCTGCGGACCCATGACCGCAAGCTCGGCCGACGGCCAGGCGTAGGCAAGGTCGGAGCCGACCGACTTGGAGTCCATCACCACGTACGCTCCGCCATAGGCCTTGCGGGTTATCACCTGCATACGCGGGACCGTCGCCTCGCAGTAGGCGTAGAGCAGCTTGGCGCCGTGGCGGATGATGCCACCGTGTTCTTGGTCGACGCCCGGTAGGAAACCGGGCACATCGACGAAGGTGACAAGCGGAATATTGAAGGCGTCGCAGGTGCGCACGAAGCGAGCGGCCTTTTCTGACGACGTGATGTCGAGCACGCCGGCCAAGACCATCGGCTGGTTGCCGACCACGCCGATCGAGTGACCGTTGAGGCGGGCAAAGCCGCACACGATCGAGCCACCCCAGGCAGCGTGATATTCGACGAAATCGCCGTCGTCCACCACCGAGCCGATAACCGACTTCATGTCGTACGGAATGTTCGGGCTCTCCGGCAGAATGTCGAGCAACTCGGGACAGAGACGATCGGGATCGTCGGTCGTCGGGAACGTCGGTGGCTCCTCGAGGTTGTTCGTCGGCAAGAACGACATGAGGTACTTGACATCGTCCAGGCATGCCTCCTCCGACTCGGAGACGAAATTCGCGACACCGGATTTCGACGAGTGACTCTTGGCGCCGCCGAGTTCTTCGAGCGTGACCTCTTCGCCGGTGACGGTCTTCACCACATCGGGACCGGTGATGAACATGTGCGATTTTTCGCGCACCATGAAGATGAAGTCGGTCATGGCCGGGCTGTACACCGCACCGCCGGCGCACGGGCCGAGGATCACGCTGATCTGCGGAATCACGCCCGATGCCTGCACGTTGCGGTAGAAGATGCCGCCGTACGCGTCGAGGCTGACAACACCCTCTTGGATGCGGGCGCCGGCTCCATCGTTGAGGCCGATCAGGGGTGCGCCCACCGAGAGCGCCATGTCCATGACCTTGTGGATCTTCTCGGCAAAGACCTCGCCGAGCGCGCCGCCGAAGACGGTGAAATCCTGGCTGAAGATGAACACCTTGCGTCCGTCGATCGTGCCCCAGCCGGTGACGACGCCATCGGTGTAAGGCCGTTCTTCTATGCCACTCTCGTGAGCTCGGTGCCGGGCGAGCATGTCGAGCTCGTTGAACGAACCCTCGTCGAGCAGGTAGTCGATGCGCTCGCGAGCAAGCATCTTTCCCTTCTCGTGCTGACGGATGACCGACCGTTCGGGTCCGGCATGTCGGGCTTCTTCTTTTCGCTGCTCGAGGTCTTCGAGTTTGGCGCGCAGGTGATGATCACTCATGGTCCAGACACGATACTTGGCCGAACCCAAACGGTTGGAACCGGAGTCGAAACGCATTTCAGGCCGGCGACAAGAGCCCCGAGTCCTCACGCCCGACGCGAATAGACTGCGACCGTGACCTCGACCGCACCTCAGGCCCCTACCCGCTGGCCGCGGCTGCCCGCCGTCGATTCGCCCTGGTTTAACCCCGACGCCTTTGCCGACCCCGGCCGTCGCTCCCAGGCCGAGCACCTCCACGAGCACGGCTACCTGCTGCTCGAAGGCGCGATCGACCAGCAGCTGATCGATCGGGCAATCGCCGAGACCGAGCCACTGTTCCAGCCCGGTGTCGACGACGGCCCCCGCAGCTCATACCGATGCCAGGACGCCTGGGAGCAATCGGCGGCAACCAAAGCCATTGCGTCCGACCCGACGATCGTCGACACCTTGTCGAGCCTGTACGGACGAACCGCATTCCCGTTCCAGACCCTCACCTTCCGCACCGGGTCACAGCAACGGGCCCACGCCGACACGATCCACTTCAACTCGTTGCCCGCCCGGTACATGTGCGCCGCGTGGGTGGCCATGGAAGACATCTCCGCCGAAAGCGGTCCGCTGTTCTACTACCCGGACTCGCACACGCTTCCCGAGTTCGGAGGGTTCGAGCTGGGTGCACACCCGTCCACGCTCGACTACATCCAATACGAAGATGCCATGGAGACCGCCATGGCGCGCTCGCCGTTGACCCGAAGGGTTTTCACGCCGAAAAAGGGCGACGTGTTCCTCTGGTCGGCCAACCTGGTACACGGCGGTCAGCCGGTACACGACGAGTCCCTCACCAGATGGTCACAGGTCACGCACTACTACTTCGACAACTGCGTCTACTACGCCCCGCGGTACTCCGACTCCATCAGCGGCGCACGGGCGCTGCGCGACGTCACCAACATCGCGACCGGTCAGCCGGTGCCCCATATGGTCGACAGCCAACCGATTCGCCGAGACGACATCGACCCCGTGCGCACCCACGTGCGATTCCACGAACCGTACGTTGCCCCCAGCGGCCGGCAAGGCATGCGCGAGCTCAAACGGGCCGGTTCGTCGCTCACCGAAGCAGCCCGCGGGTTCGGTGCCGCGCTCCGCAACCGGCTCGGGCGATGACCGCGTCGAGCGATGACCCCTCGATTGTCGACGAACGGCGGCGACGCAAGCGGGAGGTCGCGTTGGGTTACAGAATCTTCGCCGCGTTGCGCTGGGGTGACCTCGGCGATGGCCATATCACCGCCCGAGACCCCGAGCTCACCGACCACATGTGGCTGCTTCGCTACCCGGTGGGGTTCGAGTCGGCCACGGTCGACGATCTGGTGTTGGTTCGACCCGACGGCACCACGGTCGATGGCACGCCGATCAACACCACGGCATACAACATTCACCATCCGATACACGAGGCCCGACCCGACGTCATCGCAGTGGCGCACACGCACACACCGTGGGGTACTCCGTTCTGCGCCACGGCTGCTCCGCTGCGGGCCATCACGCAGGAAGCCTGCATCTTCCACGACAGATGGGCATCGTTCGACGAGGACGAAGTGCAGGTGTTGGGTCGTGGGACCGGCGCGCGGATCGCGGCGGCGCTCGGCCAGAACGACGTGATCCTCCTGCGCAACCACGGTCTGCTCACCACCGGCGCCTCGGTCGCCGAAACGGTCGCGGCTTTTGTCACCCTCGAGCGCGTGACCGAAGCCCACATGAAGGCCCCGGACGCGGTACCGATCTCCGACGAGGCCGCCCGCATCGCCGCCGAGGACCTCGGCCGCAAACGTTCCCTCGATGCGGCGTTCGGGTTCCTCGTGCGCCGGCATGTGGCCAACTCCCGCCCCGCATCTGCGCCGATCGGCCCATAGCGCGTCCGCCGCCCTGCCGATAGCGTGATGGGTCGAGGTATACCGAAATGGGCGATTGTGCTGGTGGGTAACGTGAAGCAGC
>CBESNZ010000115.1:0-9067 GCA_965531045.1 uncultured Acidimicrobiales bacterium | reverse complement strand
GGAAATCCAGACCGGCCAGAGCGTCTCGTGTGCCTGGGACATCGTGGCCCGTCGCCAAGAAGGCGATCTGTTCGGCACACCCCAGCGATACATGCTCAACCACGGCCAGGGTTTGGCCGATCCCGACCGCGTTGTTGCGCCGCACCGCGATCCGGACGACCGCGGCTTCGGGGCCAGCGAGTTCTTCGGCCTGGTCTTTCACGGGCTCAACGTGACCCACCTCGACGCGTTGTCCCACATCTTCTGGGATCGCAAGATGTACAACGGCTACCCCGCCGAATTGGTCACCAGTCAGCTCGGGGCCACTCGGCTCGCCGTCACCGACATCAAGGACGGCGTCACCACACGGGGCGTTCTCCTCGACGTCGCTCGGGCGAAAGGCGTCGACTGGCTCGAACCCGGAACGCCGGTCACGCCTGCCGATCTCGAACTGGCAGAAGCCGCCCAGAACGTCAGGGTTCGATCGGGTGACATCGTGTTGCTGCGGACCGGCCACGGTCGGGCCCGCCACGAGCACGGCCCGGGCAAGACCGGCCGTGGCCAGCCCGGTTGGCATGCGTCGGCCCTACCTTGGATTCATGAACGCCAGGTGGCCGCGATCGGCTGCGATACCGGTCAGGACGTCACGCCGAGCGGCTATCACACCGACGGGTTGAACCTGCCGGTCCACTCGATCGGCATCGCCGCGATGGGACTCTGGTTGATCGACAACCTCGACCTCGAAGCGGTCGCAGACACCGCCGTCGAACTCGATCGGTGGTCGTTCTTCCTCAGTCTGCAACCCCTGAGGATCGAGGGCGGAACCGGCAGCCCGCTGAACCCCGTCGCCATCTTCTAACCGACGACTCGCATGTCCGCCGGTGAGTGCCGCCATCTGAGCCACCGTCGCTAGAGGTCGGCGTACTCGCATGCCACCTGCGCACCCAGTCGCGCGTTGTTGTTCACCAGTGCAATATTCGCGGTGAGGCTGGCTCCCCTGGTGATCTCGACGATCCGCCCGAGCAGGAACGGGGTGGCTTCTTTGCCGTGGATGCCGTTCGCTTCCATGTCGGCCAAGGCTTGTTCGATGATCCCACCGATCTCGGCAGCCGGGATCTCGTCCTCGACCGGGATCGGGTTGACAATCGCGACTCCGCCGTCCAGCCCGAGGCGCCACTTGGCGGCCATCAGAGACGCGAGATCGGCGGGGCTGTCGAGCGTCATCGGTGCTGCGTGACCGCTGATGCGTGAGAAGAATGCCGGGAAGTCACCGGTTCCGTACGCCACGACCGGAACACAGAGGGTCTCGAGTGCTTCGAGCGTGAGCCCGATGTCGAGAATGGACTTCACGCCGGCTGAGACCACCGCGACGTTGGTTTTTGACAGCTCGGTCAGATCGGCGCTGACGTCATAGGTTCGCTCCGCTCCCCGGTGCACGCCACCGAGTCCGCCGGTGACGAATACCGAGATGCCCGCTAGCGCCGCCAAGCGCATGGTGGAGGCAACCGTCGTCGCGCCGTGAATGCCTTGCGAGACGGCGTAGGCCAGGTCGCGGGTACTGACCTTGGTCACATCCGGGCTGGTGGCGAGGAGATGAAGGTCGTCCTGGCTCAGTCCGATCCGAGGTTGGCCGCCGAGCACCGCGATCGTCGCAGGCACGGCTCCGCCTTCGCGAATGATCCGTTCGACCTCGGTCGCCATTTCGACGTTCTGCGGAAACGGCATGCCGTGGCTGATGATGGTGCTCTCGAGCGCAACGACGGGGGTGCCGTCGACGAGCGCCCGGGCCACCTCGTCGGTGACGACGAGGTCCGGGTGTGGGCCGATGTGGGGAGTGGTCATTTTCGTTTCTCCTGGTCGAGTGCGGCCCAAACCAGCCGCGGGGTCAGATCTGGTCGTACGGTGTGCGGACTGGCGATTGTCAGCGCAGCTGCGGCATGGCCGAATCGGGCAGCTTCCTCGGGCGAGCCGCCTTGGAGCAGCACGTGAACGAAGGCGCCCAACATCGAGTCGCCCGCGCCGGTGACGTCCTCGACGACGGTGGGTACGGCAGGAATTTCGATGGTTTCGTCGGCGGTGGTGAGCATTGAACCACGCTCGCCGAGTCGGACCCAGACCAATTCGACACCGCGGTCGTGCAATGAGTGGGCGGCTTTGTGCACCTGACGGTCGGTGCGGGTCGGCAAATCGGTGAGAACAGCGAGTTCATCCCGATTGGGGGTAACGGCGTACGTCCGGGCGTCGATGGCACCCTTGAGCCCGGCCGCCTTCGGCACGCTCACGGGCTCGAAGATGGTACGCACCCCGGCGGACAGGTCCAGCGCATAGTTGAGGGTCGCGAGGCTCAAGTTGCCGTCGAGAACCAGCACCCCGGCGGAGGCGATGACGTCGCGTGCGGCGTTGAGTTGCTCGGGGCCGAGGTCTGCGGTCGCCTCCATGTCAGCGATCGCGATGATGAGTTCACCGTCGGCGTCGAGCACCGCCGTGTAGGTGCCGGTCGACCGGTCGGTTCGAGCCACGTGCTCGATTCGTACGCCGGCAGCGGCCGTGTGGTCGAGCAAGTTGTCGCCCAACGGGTCGCGTCCGACGACGCTGATCAGGTGCACGCGGTCACCGAGTCGACCGATGTTCTCGGCGATGTTGCGACCAACTCCTCCCGGTGCCATCGAGCTGTGACCGGGGTTGCTGGTGTGTTCGGTCGCCCGAGCCTTGCTGCGAGCCTTGAGGTCGACGTTCGCTCCGCCGATGACGACCGCGCCAGGCTGTTCGGCGAGCACGTACCCACGGCCGAGGATCACACCCTTCTTTCCCAGGTTGGACAGGTGCACGTTGACGGAGGCCCGGCTGGTTCCGAGCGCCGCAGCCAGCGCGTCCGTTCCGATCAGCGGATCGCGACGAAGCAGGTCGACGATCTGTTGTTCCCGTTCCGTAAGCACCTTAGAAGTATAAGGTGTCTTTATTTCTATAAGCAAGCATCCCCGAGGGGCTTGACGTCACAACGACGCTGCGCTGTGTTGTCGGTCAACGGCGCCGGGCTGTGACCCATCCGAGTTCGGAGGAGATTCGCACGCCGCTGACCGGATCATCAAGGGGCATGATGACGCCGTGTAGGGCTTCGCAGAATGCGTCGTACCCGACGGCCTCGATGGCAGGGATGGACGGGCCAGCGGCCGCGAGGGAGCGGACGGCCGTATCGACATCGGGCCACTCGTTTGTCACCTCGACCGTCCCGCGCTCGTGAATCTCGAACTGGGCCCGCTCGAGCATGTCGTGAACAACATCGTCGGTCTCACCGTTCGCCATGGTCGCGGACTGGTGACTCTCAGGAGACAATTCGATGATCTTCATGAAGTACGGCAATAGCCCCATGCGATCGAACGACCCCCAGAACGTCATGCCGAACCGCCCCCCGTCGGCGAGCACTCGACCGGCTTCGAGGAGTGCTTGGTCGCATCCCTTCCAGATCCCGTTGAAGCTCGTCACCACGTCGAAACACCCGTCGCCGAATGGCAGGGCGAACATGTCGCCCACCCGAAAGTCGCCGCCGGGCGTCCGCGCCCGAGCGATGTCGATCAGCGCTTCCGATGCGTCGAGTCCGCTCACCGACGCCCCACGGCGGCCTGCGACACTGGCCGCCAACCCCGAGCCGCACGCCACATCCAAGTACCGCGTTGCCTCACCCACCCCAAGCCGGTCGAAGAGCAGCTGATTCGCCGGCAATGCGTAGGGCTCGAACTGGTACGCCCACTCCTTCGGGCGCGCTCCCCAGCCCTGTCCCGCTTCGGTCCATTGGCTGCGGCGCGCTTCGGCGTCGCTCGGTGTGGTGGACGTGCTGTCGATCATTCGATGCCCCCGTTAGTTAGCACGATCGGTCGTGCGAACTATGACAGTACGACCGATCGTGCTAACTTGTCAATCAATGCCTCTGCACACCGACGACTCCCCCAAACGACGAACCCGAGCCGACGGCGAACGCACCAAACAGCTGATCCTCGAAACCGCTGTCCGCCTCGCCACCATCGAGGGCCTCGATGGACTCAGCATCGGGAACCTCGCACTCGCCACGGGGGTGAGCAAGAGCGGCGTCTACGCGCACTTCGACTCGAAGGAAGACCTCCAACTGGCCACCGTTACCACCGCGCGCGCCCTCTTCATCGATGTCGTGGTGGTCCCGGCCCTTGAAACGGAGGGACTCGAGCGGCTCCACACGTTGTGCGAGTCGTTCCTCGCCTACGTCGAGCATCGCACGCTGCCGGGGGGCTGTTTCTTCGCTGCCGCTGCCGCCGAACTCGGCGGCCGATCGGGCCCGCTGAAGGCGGCCGTCGCTGCGAACCAAACCGACTGGATCGCCCTTCTCACCGCAGCCGCTGAATCAGCCAAGGCACGCGAAGAGCTCCCGGCCGACAGCGATGTGGAGATCCTCGTATTCGAGCTGAACGCGCTCGTCATCGCCGCCAATACCGGCTTCATCCTTCACGATGACCCCGCCATCATCTCCCGGGCCCGCGCCGCTATCACCCGGGTATTCGCCGCAACCATTTGACCCCTAGACCCCAGCGCTCGGTCCCCTGCCGGACCGGAGCGATGCGACGCAAGCGCGCCAAAGCAAGGGCAGGGCTTCATCACGGAGGCCCCGCATGGGTGTGTCCGAGCAGCGGAATCGCGTACGGCTCGCCGTTGGCGATCCACTGGGCGGTTCCCCTCCTGGCCCGATCGATCAGCTGCGCGCTCTGACCGAAGTCCATGGGCGTGACGGTGATCGGACAGGGCGGCGGGATCAGGTGGATCGGAACGGGATACGACTGCGACGCGGTTTCGGCGATGAAACGTTGCTGGACGAGCAGCGCCAGGCCATGGAGTGCCATCGCGAGGGCGTTTTTCGGGGGTGCAGGCAGGGCGCAGGAGTACCCGGTGGACAGCACCCACACATCGGTCGCCCCGGCGGCGATCGCCTGGCTGATCGGAGTGTTGTCGACGATGCCGCCATCGATGAACGTCTGTCCGTCGATGCGGATCGCCGGGAAGACACCGGGTATTGCGGCGCTGGCAAGAATCGCCTCGATCGCCGGTCCGCGGTCGAGTCGAACCTCCTGCCCCGTCGAGACTTCGGTGACGATGACCGAAAACGGGATTGCAGCGTCTTCGTTCCGATCGAACAACAGATGCTTCTCGAGGATGCGTCGAAGTCCCGAGTTCGGAACGAAGTTGGCTCGCCCTCCGAGAAATCCGCGCAGACCGACGAGCGGTCGGACGGGAAAGACCTGGCGGGTCCGCAGCGAATGCCACAGATCGACCAGCCCGTCGACTGGACCACCGCCTGCGAGCCAGGCCCCGTTCACGGCACCCACCGATGTGCCGATGATCATGTCCGGCCGAATTCCTTCGGCTTCGAGCGCTTGGACCATGCCGACCTGGATAGCGCCGAGGCTCGCCCCGCCGGATAGGACAAATGCCGTCGTCATCGACTCACAGCCTTTCGGTTTTGCGTAGCCAGGTCAGCGCAAACCAACCCGGCAGAATGGGAAGCCAGAAGGTCACCAGCCGATAGAGAAAGACTGCGGGAATGACGACGTCTGCTTCCTCGACGGTCGAAAGCGCCGCGATCAGCGCGGCTTCGGTCGCTCCCAGACCTCCGGGCGTCGGCGCAGCGTTCGCCACCGCCGAGCCGGTGAGGAAGAGCAACGCAACGATCGGAAGTTGTGCGGTCGATCCGAACGCTTCGAGGCTCGCCACCATTGCACCGAGGTACGCCAAGGTGATCGTCGCTGACCCGCCGAAGAGCGCGAGGAGCCTGCCCGGGCTCCGTCCGATTGTGCGAAGTGATCCCCAACCTGCCCTGAGCTGCGGCAGGACTCGGGTGGTGAGCAATCTGCGGGTGAGCGGCAACGCGAGCGACGCCCCGATCACGGCGATGGCCGCAGCGAAGCCAACTCCGACCACGAGGGGGGACGGCACGGGAAGTCCCGAAGACGTGTCGCTATCGCTGGCGAGCAGCAGGAACAGCAGTGTCAAGGTGACGTGTACGATCACCCCGGCGATGGCGTTGATGCCAACCGCGGTCACGCTCACGGCAGGCGGCACGCCCTGCCGTTGGAAATAGCGGATATTCGTGGCCACGCCGCCGACCTTCGCCGGCGTGACTCGGTTCGCGAACGACGACGCGATCTGGGCGACGAAGGCCGGGGCGAACCGCAGGCGAAGCGGGATCGCTCCGAGCAGCGCGGCAGTCGCCGCGGCGTAGGTGAACAGCGACAACACCACTGCGGCGAGCGCCCACGGTACGGAACCGTCCTTGGCCTGCGCCCACACATCCCCGACATCGGCGAGTTGCGGGACCAAGAACCACGCACTGAGTACCACGGTGATCAGCACGAAGAGCGACTTGCCGTCGACGCGCTCGAGCTTGACGAGCGGTTCTTCCTCGATCCCGCAGTTGTCGATGAGCATCTGACGGATCGGCCGGAGCCCCTTTTCGCCGTCGATCGCATCGCGGGTAGCCGTGGACAGCGCACTGGGCTGCAGCCACGGCAGCGCTCGCTCCAGTTCCCGCAGATTCGTCGCCTCGTGTGCTGCCGCGACGGCGCGTTCAGCGCCGACGACCGCCGCTGTCGATGCCAACAATTCGGCAACGTCGGTCCCGAGCAGTTGATCCGAGGCCGCCAACTCGGAGAAGCCAAAGTCGATGAGCAGCGGATCGCCGCCGCTGTCGATGAAGATGTTCGCAAGCCGAAGGTCGCGATGGGCGATTCGGTGTTCGTGCAGTCGACTGACCATGGTCCAGATCTCGATCAGGGCCTCGTCATCCAGATCTTCATGGGCGTCAGCCGATGTGCCATCGAGAGCCTCGTAGGCGAGCACCATCCCGTCGACGCCGGCGTCGGCAACGCCGAGGATGCGTGGCGTCCGTATTCCGAGGGCAGCGGCCTGGAGCGCTACGAGCGCCTCGTGCTCGACGGCGCGTCGCAGACTCACGAAGGGGCGGTGATCACCCGTCTTGCGAAGCCGGATCCATCGATACATCCGAAACATCAGATCCGCCGACCGTTCGTCGCGGCCGAGCGCCTTGACGAAGACCCGTTCCCCCGCCGCCGTCACGCCGATCCACGGTGCGGACCCACGGGCATCGACATCGAGGTGCTCGAGGCTCGCAACCTCGATACCGATCGAACGGAGCCCGGCGGTCAGGTCGTCTCGGTCCGGTGCGAGGTCGTGCCGCCCGAAGAGCAACAGAAGCAGCGAGGACACGGCGAGACCGATCCCGAAATCGGAAAGCAACCCGAGGGCCGGGACGTGCGCCGTCAGAGCGGACACCATTCCGTAGGCGACGAGTGCGGCTCCGAAACGTTTGACGTCCTGGTGTCGCAGGTGGCTCGCCGACACCCCGAGCATCGCGACGGCACCCGCGAGCAGCGGATCGCCGGGATGCACCGTGCCTCCTCGCACATATCGCAGCAACAATCCGTCGGTGTCGAAGGCGGTCCGAACCTCGTCATCCACGACTCGAAGGAGCACCTCTCCCAAGAGGATGCTCAAAACAGCACCGACCGCGAACGCCGCCACGAGCAGAGCGAAGCGGCGGAATCGTCTCGTGGCGAGTGCGGATACCAGCGCGGCTGCGGCGAAGGCGACCGTGAGCGACGCCAACGACGTGCCGGCAACATCGTTGGCCCAGTCGGGCAGCGAGTCCATCGCCGTCCGGCCGTCCTTGCTCAGACCGAGCAGGGCCGAGTCGGCGACGTTGGCGACGGCGATGCCGAGAAGGATGAGGACCGCGCCAACGATGACCCGCAGGACATCGACCGGCGAGCGGACATGATCGCGATGCGCAACCATCATTCGGCGACGCAATCGCAGTGCGGATCGACGAACCGATTGAGGAAGAAGTACCAAAGCACCAGCGCGAATCCGGAGCCGAGCGCCGCGCCGACCACCACGTCGAGGAAGTTGTGCTCGCCGTAGTACAGCCGCGCGACCGCAACCATCAACGCCCACACGATGGGAACCGGCCGCCACTTGGGTCGAAGGAACGCCGACAGCAGCACTGCGGTCGCAAACGCCGTCGTCGTGTGACCCGACGGAAAACTCAGCCCTTCAAAGGCCGGGCCGCGCACATTGATCGAGTCTCCGACCGAAACGAATGGTCGTTCTCGTTCGACGAGCATCTTGATGATGCCTTTCTCGATCCCGAGTTTGAGCGGGAGGACGAGGACGAATGGCACGAGGTGCTGCCACCGACGCGTGAACGCGAAGACGATCAGACCGGCGATGACCGGTGCCCACAGGATCCCCGCTTGCTGCACGACCCACATGAAGGGCTCCAGCTGGTCGGGCCAGCCGTTGACAAAGTTCAGGATCGACTCCTCCCACGAGGGAACATCGCCGTCCCACGCCACGATGGACCCGAGAACGGTGACCACGATCGCGGCCACCACCGCCGAGACGACTCGTCGAGCCGGGATCGCGTGACAGATCACGAAGGGCTGCGCGTCGCTACCCATCGTGATTGGTCAAAAGTGTTCGACCCTCGAGGAGGAAAGCCCGAGCGGTCGCAACCGGGTTCTGCTCGGCGACGAGATCGGCGTACCGCAGCACGGCGAGGCGACCCGACGACCAATACGCACTATCGGGCGCCTTGTCGGCGTACCACGGGGCCACGTACAGATATGGCAGCGGTTCGGGCCCGACGGTTGCGTTCTTGGTCACGTCTCCGGGCGAGAATCCGTAGCTGGCCCGATTGGTTTCCGGATCGCCGATCTCGATCGCCGGGTCGAAGTGTTCAGGCCACAGCTGGGGTTCGCTCGCGTTCTGTGACGCATCGTCGATCGAGAGTTCTTCGAGGATTCCCCACCCGA
Organism: uncultured Acidimicrobiales bacterium; assembly: GCA_965531045.1. Taxonomy (GTDB): domain Bacteria; phylum Actinomycetota; class Acidimicrobiia; order Acidimicrobiales; family SHLQ01; genus CBESNZ01. The sequence goes on along the minus strand of CBESNZ010000115.1, from coordinate 236 downwards.
AGGCAAACCATGAGGCCAGCGCAGCAGCATCGGCCGCGTCGATGGACAATTGGGCATCCAGCGGTCCCGGCTCGGGGATGTCGTGCTGCGCAGCCCAGGTGGTGTCGGGATCGGCGCCGACAAAGCTCCCGGCATCTGCCAACGTGGTGAGCGGCTGCTTGCGCAGGCCGCCGTCGGATTGAACGGTGAGCTCCACTCCCTCGACGCTGACCCGGGTCATCCCATCGGGTCCGAAG
>CBESNZ010000114.1:0-9113 GCA_965531045.1 uncultured Acidimicrobiales bacterium | reverse complement strand
AAGACCCGACCAACGACGATCTGACCACGCTCACCGGCGACGACATCCCCGGGCCCGAAGAGGCCGCAGCCTTGGGAACGACGGCTCCGGCGTAACGACTATCTGCGCAACGACCATCTGCGCAACGAGATATTGCGATGCCCGCCGTGCGCGATGCTCAGCCGAACCACTGCGGTTCGGCCGACAAACACATCGATATCACCGTCGATGCGAGCTCTCGGTCGGCGTCGTCGAGCCCGGCGTGGCATTCGAAATAGCGACCTGCGCCGTCGTCCCACAGCATGATCACGATCTCATAGTCCGAGCCGCCCAACGCTGGGCCGGTGAGAATCCAGCCGCGCGACCCGATCGGGGCATCGTTGTCGAGGTCGATTCCCGCCCGACGGGCGCCGATCGGATCGGAGAAGCCGTTGAGGTCGGTTGCCCAGTCCTTCGGCTCGCAGGTGCCGTTGCAGGATGAGGAGAATGTGATGTCGGTGAAGAGGCTTTCGGCCTGTTCGAGGGTGACCTCCGTCGCGAACCCTCCCGTTCTGGTTTCGGTGCCGTCGGGAAGCCATATCGAAACAACATGCTCGCCGTCATCGTCGATTTCGACGAGCTGTGGCTCGCCGGGGGAGGCCACCGACCCGTCGGCGACGGCATCGATGAGCGCTGCAACCTCAGGGGTCGTGATGATCTGCAGCGGCTCCCGCTCGGGGGCGTTGGCGATCACGGTGTCCCAGTCGATCACTGCCGATCGGCAGAGCTGGTCGTAGCCATCGTCCGCGTTCGCCTGCGCAACGATGACGTTGCAGCCGACGAACAGCGGTGCATCGTTGTTCCACATCATCGTTGCGAGCAGCGTCCTGTCGTCGAACGTCGCCGAGCTCGACACGTGGCCACCGTTGCCGGCCGTGCCAACACCGACGCCGCTGGCGGTGGCGCCGTACCGGTCGAGTTGCTGGTCGAGTGGCCCCCCGTCGAGACCGACCACCGTCGACCATGCCCGGGGTCGACACTCGCCCCCGCACGAAGTGAAGAACTCGATGTGTTGCCCATTGCCGTCAGCGAACTGGGTGGTCGATGGATCGAACGTCCATGCTGTCGGAACGACAATCCAGGCGCCCACTTCCGCCGCGGTGCCGATGTCGAAGCCGATCTTCACGACTCGCGTACCGAAGTCCGCCGCGGGGATATCGATACCTTCCGGCGGAAACGCTGACGCAGGGTCGCTCACCAGTTCGGTTAGTCCGGAGGGGTTGTCGAACGCCAACGCGTCGATGGCCGGGTCGTCGGCTTCACGGTCGTTGCCCTGCGCTGGGAATGTCGGCGGTGGCCCGTCCGGTGAACTCTCGGTCACTGCGGTGTTCCCTCCGGACCCACCGCAGCCGGACAAAGCGATCGTGGCGGCCAAAACGATGAGTCCGAGTTTGCTGGATCGCATGCGTCCGTGATCGGCCCCCAGGTGCGATCGATTGAGCAAGTCTGCCCATGGACGCATTTGAGCCGGGTTGGGCTTCGGGGTACCGGTGGCTGCGAGGTGGCGGTCCGCGGTCGACGTGGGGCGGCGTAGCCGAGCTCAGCGGTCGGGGGTGGGCTCCGGGCAGGGGCTGCCATCCTCGACGAGACAGACCCCGGGAACGTTCAAGAGATCGGCCGCTGCGCACAGTGGGAGGCCCAGAACGTTCGTGTAGCAGCCGTCGATGTGCTCGACGAAGCTGCGGGCGCCTCCCTGCACTGCGAGCCCGCCGGCCTTGTCGTCGGCGGCACCGGTGGCGACGTACGCCCGGATCTCGTCGTCGGAGGGACGGCCCATGTGGAGCTTCGTGCGTATGAGTCGATCTCGTCGGGCGCCCCGCACATTCTTGACCACGACGTTGGTCGCCACCTCGACTATCGAGCCGCGCATGGCAGCTATCCGGGCGAAGGCGTCGTCGCGATCAGCCGGCTTTCCGATGACGACACCGTCGTGGATCACGATGGTGTCGGCCGCGAGGAGGAGGTCGCCGAGCTTCCACGATGCTTCGGCCTTGGCCCGAGACACGCGCAGAAGGCCGTCGATGGGGGCGAGGCCTTCGGCGACCGCGTCCTCGTCGAGATCAGCAGGCCGTACCTCGACGAGCGACGGGTCGACGATCTGACCGAGCAGCTCTATACGGCGGGGCGACTGCGATGCCAACACCACACCACGGAGCGGAAGCGATGGAGCAGCCATCAGCCGCCGGACACGGTGGTGAGTTCGGCAACAACGGCCGTCAGCTCGTCGGGGTCGTCGAGCCACCCGGGTGGCAAGGCCACCTCGTGGGGGCCGCTCGTGTGGCTGCGCGGTATTCGCATGGCGCCCTCGGGCATCGGCATTGCCGGATCGAGGTCGGCAAACGCGCGGTCGACGTCGTCGATGGACTCCATGAGATTGAGCGCCTTGCGCACCCGACCACCCACCGGGTAACCGGTGACGTACCAGATGGCATGTTTGCGGAAGGTTCGCAGCGCCCCGAGCCCGTCCCACTCGACGACCAGCTCGGCGTGGCGGCGAATCGTGGTGGCGATTTCGCCGATCGTCGGCGGGGTCTGCAACGGGCGGCCGGCAAACGCGTCGGCGAGGTCGCGGAACAACCACGGTCGACCAAGACAACCGCGGCCGATGACGACGCCGTCGCAGCCGGTTTGTTCGACCATGGCAATCGCATCGGCTGCTTCCCAGATATCGCCGTTGCCGAGAACCGGAATCGATGTGACGTGCTGCTTCAGATCGGCGATCTTCGACCAGTCGGCGGCGCCGGAATAGTGCTGTCTGGCCGTGCGGCCATGGAGCGCGACGGCAACGCACCCCAGATCTTCGGCAATGCGGCCGGCGTCGAGAAACGTCGTGGTGGAGTCGTCGAGTCCCACCCGAAACTTGACGGTGACGGGGACCGAACCGGCGGCGCGCACGCTGGCCCCGACAATGTCGGCATAGAGCGCGCGCTTGAACGGTACTGCGGCTCCGCCCCCATTCTTGGTGACCTTCTTGGCGGGGCAGCCGAAATTCAGGTCGATGTGATCGATACCGCGCTCGCCGACCAACAGCTTCACCGCCTCTGCGGCGAAGTGCGCGTCGGTCGTGTACAGCTGAAGGCTGCGGGGCGTTTCGTCCGGGCCGAACTCGGCCAGCTTGAGCGTGCGGCGATGCCCCTCGACCAGACCGCGGGCCGTGATCATCTGATTCACATAGAGTCCGGCACCGAACTCGCGACAGAGTGTTCGGAAAGGAAGGTCGGTCACGCCGGCCATCGGGGCCAGCACCACCGGGCTCGCGAGTTCGATGGGCCCTATCGACAGGGCAGGAAGGTCTGCTCGCACAGCGACAATGGTAGGGCGGCGGTTACCGGCCGGCGCGTTGGTTTGACTACGTTTCGGAACATGGAGCGAAGTCACCCGCAAGATCTGGGCTTTCACGGCGTGGTCAACTTCCGCGACGGTGGCGGCTACGAGACCACGACCGGGGGACGGATTCGCACCGGCGTCTTGTTTCGCGCCGGCCATTTCGGCAACGCCACCGACGACGACGTCGGGTTGCTCGCCGAGCTCGGCGTCGGCACGTTCGTCGACTTCCGCACCGACCTCGACATCAGCCGCGATGGGATAGATCGAATGCCGCCCGGGGCTCGGCATGTCCACGCGCCGATGGGTGATCCGATGGATCTCGGATCCGTGTTCGCCGATCGACAGCAGTTCCTCGAGCGGTTCGGCGATGGTCAAGGACACGACGAGATGGCGCGCCGTACGGCACTCGCTGCGACCGAACGCGCCGCAGGTTTCGGAGCGATGGTGCAGGCGGTCGTCGACGCCGACGGTGCCCCTTTCGTGATCCATTGCACCGCAGGCAAGGACCGCACCGGCTTCGGCGTCGCTCTGCTCCAACGCATGTGCGGGTTGGATGAGGCGACGATGCTGGACGACTATCTTCTTTCGAATGCCGGCCGGGCCGAGGTGAACGAGCGGCGTCTCGCCGAGCTCCCCGAAGACATGCGCCACGGGATGCTGCCGTTCATGGAGGTGCGCGAGGCGTACCTACTCGGCGCGTTCGACGCGGTCATCGAGCACCACGGCTCGTGGGACAATTACTACCGCGACGGACTCGGTCTCGGTGCCGATGTCGCCGGTCACGTAGATCATCTCTTGAAGGAGAAAAGCTGATGGGTATGAATCACACCGGCAATGTCGCCGTGGTAACCGGCGCCGCAGGCGGCATCGGCGCTGCGCTCGTCGAAAGATTTGCCGCCGCCGGCATGAAGACGGTCGCCGCAGACGTCGACCTCGCCGGGGCGACGGCCACCGCACAACGCGCCGCCGAGCGAGGAACCGAATCGATCGCTCTTGCGTGCGATGTCGCCAACGCCGAGGACGTCGAGGCGCTCGCGGCGGCAACCTACGAGCGATTCGGTGCGACGCACATCCTCTGCAACAACGCCGGTGTCTTCCAAGCCGGCTTCCTGTGGGAGACCGCACCGGAAGACTGGGAATGGTGTTTCGGGGTGAACGTGTACGGGATCCTCAACGGCATCCGTTCGTTCGTGCCGCGGATGCTCGAGGGTGGCGATTGGGGGCATGTGGTCAATACCGCCTCGGTTGCCGCTTGGGTAAGCGGGGCGACTGCGGGCCCCTACACCGTCTCGAAAGCGGCGGCGTTCTACATCACCGAGACGCTGGCGAAGGAGTTCGAGGCGATCGATGCGCCACTCGGGGCGTCGGTGTTGTGCCCAAGCTCAACCAGAACCGCTATCGCCGAGAGCCACCGGAATCGTCCGGAGTCGTTGCAGGTGGAACAAACCCCGACCTCGGTCGCCGTGAACCAGGGCTTGGCGATGATGGTTTCGGAAGGCATCGAGCCGAGCGAGACCGCCGACATCGTGTTGGCAGCGATCGAGGACGGCGAGTTCTTGATTCCGACCAAACCCAGCTTTGTCGAACAGCTCACGGTGCGCCACGAGGCATTGATCAACAAGCGCGTTCCGGGCAGCACCATCGTCGACTAGGACTCGGGCGACGTCGGTGCGGCGTTGCCGAACGTGATGACGTTCCCGACTCCGTCGCCGACTGTCTGGTCGCGGGCGAAGTCGAGGACAACGCCGGCACCTCCGATCAAGGTCGAATCCGCCCGAATCACGGCGACCACCGCGACGCACACGGCGTCGCGGTCGCACGTGACCGTGACCCCGTCGTCGCCGACAAAGGCCTCGTTGATGGTCAACGTGCCCGAAAACGTACCGGCGAAGTTCTGTCGCACCGTTCCGGTCGGGCCGCAGACGAAGCCGCCCGGAGCGAGCTTCTTGAACGCGCATTGCATCGTGAAGGCGACAGCGCCTGGCTCGCTGGCGAGAAAGGAGTTTGTTGTGCTGACCGTGAGGATCTGGTTGGTTGTGAGATCGCGGTTGGGCGTCGCAGCGAAGGTCGGTTCGGACGAGAACGTAATCGGCGCACTCACCGTCTCGCCGGAACTGAAGCCGGACACGGCGATCTCGCACACGACGGGCACACAATCGATGGTGTTCGTGCCGTCGAAGCTCGTGAACTCGCTCTTCGCAAGCCAGTCGTGTTCGATCTGCAAACCGTTCCCCTCGATCAGGTCGAAGTAGCTGCAGAACTCTGGTACTTGCGCTGCTTCAATAGCGCCGGGTGCGCACTGAAACACGATGAACTGGTCGGATTCCAGGGTCATGGTTGCACTGACATGGACACGCGTGGTCTCGGTGAGCGATGACGGCGTGACCGTGATCGTGGCGTCGCCCTGAGCGGCCGCAGTACCGGCGCCGGTCACCATGGTGGTGAGCAGCGCCATCACGGCGATGGTTGCGAGCATGCGAGACGTCATGTCCAACGCTTGTTCGATCTCGTCGGGGAGTCAAGTGGGTGACGTCAGCTCCGACCCTTCTTCCAGCTGGTGTGCGTGGTACCCGGTGGGTCGACTGCCCACTCGGGGGAGTGGTTCCAACGGTCTTCGAAGATCAGCTGGTCGAGGGGTTTCCGGCGAACGGGGCCGTGGCCACCGACGGGATGGCCGAGGGTGAGGCAGGAGGCGATGAAGACGTTCTCCGGAATGTCGAGGACCGACTTCAATTCGTCGACCACGCCGGCGTGGAAGCTGGTGACCACGCCGCCGAGGCCGATCGCCCGGGCCGCCAACAACAGGTTCTGCATCGCGGGGTACACCGATGCCCCCTCGTACGGCGACGGATCGCGGTAGCGGATGAGGCAGGGGAAGATGAGGACCGGTGCGGCTTCGAACTGCTCGACGTATGCGTCCATCGTCCGGGCCATCCGGGCCTTCGGCGAGTCCGGATCGGTGCCGCTGCCGTCGTCGTACCGATCGTTCTTTCGCTTGAGATCCCAAAAGTCCCGGGCTGCGTTGCCGACGATGGCCTTGGCCCTGCGGGCGGGATCGCTGTCGCGCAGCACCACGAATCGAAATGGCTGTCGGTTCGATCCCGATGGCGCTCGCGTCGCAGCAAAGCAGATGGTGGCCAACTGCTCGTCCGTGACGGGTTCATCGGTGTAGCGCCGAATCGCACGTGTGGTGGCAATACCGTCGAGCAGGCCGATCGGCTCCACTAGCTGTCCAGACGGGCGGCGAGGTCTTGGGTGGCGTCGATGAATTCGTCGATGATTTCGAGGACCACTTGGGCCGCCGGTCGGCTCTGGTTCATCGTGCCGACGACCTGTCCAACGAAGTAGTTCACCAGCTTGCCTGCGCCGGACTCGGTGTCCTTTGCGGCTCGACTGATTTGCAGCTGCGCACGCGCGGTGAGCATCGGTTGCAGCGGCATACCGAGCGGCGCGGGTGTGTCGTCGCGGTCCCACTCCTGCGTCCAAGCGGAGATGAGCTGACGGGCCGGCTTCCCCGTGACCGACCGGGATCGAACGGTGTCGTCGGACGTGGCGGCGAGCATCTTCTGCTTGACGACAGGATGCGTCTCGGCTTCGTCGGTGGTGAGCCACACGGATCCGCACCACACTCCCTCGGCGCCGAGTGCCATCGCAGCGGCCATTTGCCGTCCGCGACCGATGCCGCCGGCACCGAGGACCGGTACGGGGGCGACGGCATCGACGACTTCGGGGATGAGCACCATCGAACCGATTTCGCCGGTGTGGCCACCGGCCTCGTAGCCCTGCGCAATGATCAGGTCGACCCCCGCCGCAACGTGGCGTTCGGCATGGCTTGCCTTTCCCGCCAGGGCAGCGACCTTGGCGCCGGCCGCGTGGGCGGCTTCGATCATCTCGGGCGGCGGAGGCCCGAGGGCGTTCGCAATCAGTGCGGGCGCATGCGACAAGCTGACCTCGAGCTGCGGGCCGGCAGCGTTGGCCGAGAACGGCGCATTGCCATCCTTCATCGAATAGGCACTGCGTCCTTGCACCGTGTCATCGGGCAGCGGCGGCACCTCGTAGCGGTCGAGGATGTCCTGCACGAACTCGCGGTGCTCTGGCGGAATGAGTTGGTCGATGTCCTCTCGTCGCAGGCCACCGCCCTCGTCGCCGGCGTACTTGGCCGGAATGATCAGGTCGACGCCGAAGGGCTTGTCGCCGATCTCGGCTTTGATCCAGCGAAGGTCGATGTCGAGCTGCTCCGGCGTGTGCGCCACCGCCCCGAGAACGCCCAGGCCACCGGCCTTCGACACGGCAGCAACGACATCACGGCAATGGCTGAACGCCAGGATCGGAAACTCGATGTCGAACATCTCACATACAGCGCTGCGCATGGGACGACCGTAGTTTGGCTCGCGGTCGGGAACGAACGCGGTGTGCATCGGGTTCTGACTCGCATGAGTACAGACACGCATGACGCAGACGTAATCGTGATTGGCATGGGCCCGGCGGGTGAGGTCGTCGGAGGAACGTTGGCCGAGGCCGGCCTCACGGTCATCGGCATCGAAGGCGGCCTCGTCGGGGGAGAGTGCCCTTACTGGGGATGTGTCCCCAGCAAGATGATGATCCGCGCCGGGAACCTGTTGGCCGAGAGTCGGCGGGTCGGCGAGCTTGCGGGCAGCTCGACCACCACACCCGACTGGGCTCCAGTGGCGCGTCGTATTCGCGAACAGGCCACCGACAACTGGGATGACACCGTCGCGGTCGATCGGTTTGTCGGTAAGGGCGGCACATTCGTGCGCGGGTACGCCAGGATCACCGGCCCGGGCACCGTCGAGGTCGATGGCACGACCTATACCGCCTCGCGTGGCCTGGTTGTCGCAACCGGCACCCGGGCGGCGGTTCCGCCGATTCCGGGTCTGGCCGACACACCGTTCTGGACCAACCACGAAATCGTCCAGACCGAGACGCTGCCCGCCTCGCTGATCGTCCTCGGCGGCGGCGCAATCGGTACCGAACTCGCGCAGGTGATGGCCCGCTTCGGTGTGACCGTGACGATCGTCGAAGGCGAGGAGCGGCTGCTGCTTCGAAACGAACCCGAGGCCGGCGAGGTGGTGGCCGAGGTCTTCACCGCGGAGGGCATCGACGTCCGGACGGGGCAGTTCGCCTCGTCGGTGGACTATTCCGACGGTCGGTTCACGTTGTCATTCCCCGATGGCGCGACGGTTTCGGCGGAAAAGTTGCTCGTTGCCGTGGGCCGACAGACGTTCCTGCGCGAGCTCGGTGTCGAATCACTCGGCCTCGATCCGGGACTCCGGTTCTTGGATGTCGACCAACAGATGCGGGTGACCGACGGCGTTTGGGCGGTTGGCGATATCGCCGGCGACGGCCTGTTCACGCATCTGGCCACACGGCAGGGAGCCCTTGCAGCGGCAGACATCCTCGGACAACCCGTCGAGCCGCTGAACCTCGACGCGCTCTCGGCGGTGACGTTCACCGATCCGGAGGTTGGAGCCGTGGGCCTCATCGAGGCGGAGGCCCGAGACCGGGGAATGGACGTGGTTACTGCGTTGAAGCCCGTTGCCCATACCGCTCGGGGCTGGCTGCATTCGGTCGGCAACGAGGGGTTCATCAAGCTGGTCGTCGACCAGCAGCAGAATGTGTTGGTTGGGGCAACATCGGTCGGCCCCGCGGGTGGCGAGGTGCTCGGCCTCTTGGCGCTCGCGGTGCACGCCAAGATCCCGCTGTCGACGCTGCGGTCGATGATCTACGCGTACCCGACCTTCCACAAG
>CBESNZ010000113.1:0-9114 GCA_965531045.1 uncultured Acidimicrobiales bacterium | reverse complement strand
CAGGTTGGTGCGGGCAATCAGGTCCCGACGTTCTCCACCGCCGTCACGGGGAGCGTGCACGCGATGGCGCTCTCCACCGACGGTGCGACCCTCTACCTCGGTGGCGGAAACATCACTGCGATCAACGGAGCCAACCGACAGGGCGCCGCAGCGGTTGCAGCGGGCACGGGCGCAACCCTGCCCTTCTCCCCAGCTCTGGCGGACCCCTTCGACAACAGCGTCAAGATCTTCGACATCGTGGAGCACGGTGGTCACGTCTACTACTGCGGCGACTGGTGGCAGACCGAGGGCATCGGCATCGCTGACAAAACCGGTGTTCCCGAAGACGAGCAGGATCAGCGCAACGTCAACCGGTTCGATCCCGGTACCGGGGCGGCTGACCGTAACTGGTGGCCCTTCACCAACGGCGGCATTCAGGCATGCGCCGTGGATGAGGCGGCCAACGTGCTCGTCGTCGGCGGGCACTTCGAGTACGTCAACGGGGAACGCCGCGACGACCTTGCCACGCTCAGCCTCGATGCCAACCCCGTCACTCTTGGCGCACCGGCGCTCGAACAATGGGACCCCACGACCAGCACGACCCAAGGTGCGTACGCAGCCGCCATTCTCCCCGACGGATCGCTCCTGATAGGAGGCGACGGTCAACTGGCCGCGTTGGCAGACACCACACCCGTCAACGGCATCGCCCGATTCGAGCCGACTACGCCATAGCCGTCTCTTCTCCCGGGTCGAACTGCTAGGCAGGGCCGATGCGAATCCCCGGCATCGGTCCCCGACAGGCCGACAAACGAACCGCAGCGGTGCTCGAAGCCCAGGCCCAAAAGTGGGGTTCCCCGCTGGCCAACCACACGCTGTACGCCCGGCGACCATCGATCCTTCGTGGCGCTCGTGCCATGTGGGGCGGTCTCGACGAGTCCGGACTCCTCGAACCGACCTTGATCGCACTGCTGAACAGACGGGTTGCGTCGCTCATCGGCTGCGAGTTTTGACAGGACATCAACGCGGCCGTGGGCCGCGAGCATGGCATCACTACCGAGAAGCTCGAAGCGGTCGTCGGCCCCATCTCAGCGATCGAAAGCGGGTCGGGGTTGTTTACCGAGGCCGAACGAGCGGCCCTCGCGTACGCCGATGCCATGACCATCGACGACGTTTCCGATGCGCTCTTTGCCCGGGTTGCCCAACACTTCGATGACGATGCCGTCGTCGAACTCACGGCGGTGATTGCGTTCGAGAACTCCTCGGCGCGCTTCAATCGAGCGCTGCGAGTACCCAGCCAGAACCTCTGGCGACGCTAGGCCACCGGCGTGGCGTCGTAGCCCGCGTCGTCGATGGCCGCGATCACCGCTGCCTCGTCGCCGCCGGCAACCACAACGGTCTTGGCAGCCACATCGACGTCCACCTCGGTGACGCCGCCGAGCGGGGTCACTGCGGCGGTGATTGCTGCAACGCAGTGGTCGCAGCTGATGTCGGGAACCGAATAGGTACGTACGGTCATGAGGAGGAGCTCCTTGATGGGCGATAGCCGGCAAAGCGGCGAAGTCGCAGACTGTTACTGATGACGAAAATCGATGACAAGCCCATGGCGCCGGCTGCGATCATGGGGTCCAGGACGCCAAACGCCGCCAAGGGGATGGCCGCGGCGTTGTAGGCGAAGGCCCAGAAGAGGTTGCCCTTGATGGTCGTCAGGGTTCGCCGCGACAGCGCAATCGCATCGGCGACGGCTCGAAGATCGCCGGTGACGATCGTGAGGTCGGACGCTTCCATCGCGACGTCGGTTCCGGTGCCGACAGCAATGCCGAGATCGGCCTGAGCCAGCGCCGGCGCATCGTTGATGCCGTCACCGACCATTGCGACACGGTGACCATCGGCCTGCAGGCGACGGATCTCGGCCGCCTTGTCCTCGGGAAAGACCTCGGAGATGACGGTGTCGACCCCGACCGCTGCGCCAACGGTCGCAGCGGTGCGAGCGTTGTCGCCGGTGAGCAGCGTGACGCTGAGCCCTTGGTCGTGCAGCGCGGCAATCGCATCGGCCGACGTCGACTTCACCTTGTCGGCGAGCACCAGCACCATCTGTGCGGTGTCGTCGCGGCCGGCGAGGACCGCGGTTGATCCGGCGAGTTCGCCGGCGTTTGCCGCAGCCTCGATGCCGGCGGGCACCACCGCGAACAGCGATCGACGCCCAACTCGATATGACTTTCCGTCGACCTCGCCAACCACGCCCGACCCTGCCTGGCTCTCAAAGTGGCCGACCTGACCGTGATCATCGACTGCGACGCTGATGGCCTGCGCAATCGGGTGCTCTGAACGGGCCTCGAGCGACGCTGCGGCCCGCAGGAGCTCGGGATCGTCAGCCGGCCCGTCGGCATCGATCACGCCGACGAGTTCCATGCGGCCCTCGGTGATGGTGCCGGTCTTGTCCAACACCACGACATCGACCCGGCGGGTGTCTTCGAGCACCTCGCCACCCTTGATGATGATGCCGAGCTGTGCCGCTCGACCGGTTCCGACCATGATGCCGACCGGGGTGGCCAAACCGAGGGCACACGGGCAGGCGATGATGAGGACGGCAACCGCGGCGGTGAACGCGTCGGCAGCTGCGTGGCCGGTAACCAGCCAGCCGACGAGGGTGAGCGCCGCGATACCGATCGCCGTCGGGACGAAGTACGTCGACACCCGGTCGGCCAACCGCTGCACGTCGGCGCGACTTCCTTGGGCCTGCTCGACCAGCGTGATGATCTGGGCGAGCGCCGTGTCGGCACCGACCGCGGTGGCTTCAACGATGATCGAACCGGTCGTGTTCAAGGTCGCACCGATGACCGGATCACCGACATCTACTTCGACCGGGACGGGTTCGCCGGACACCATCGAGGCGTCGATGGCGGTGGAACCGTCGACGACGATGCCGTCGGTGGCGACCCGCTCGCCCGGGCGCACCATGAAGCGCATGCCGACGGCCAATGCGTCGAGTTCGATTTCGGTTCCGTCCTCGAGCAGTGCGGTGCGAGCACCCAACTCGGCCAAGGCTCGGATTGCGTCGCCGGAACGGCGCTTTGCTCGTTGTTCGAACCACTTGCCGAGCAGGATGAGCGCAACGATGACCGCGCCGGTTTCGAAGTACACATGTCCGTCGTCGAACGAGTCGAAGAACCGGTAACCCACCAGCACGACAACCGACCACGTCCAACTGGCCAGGGTCCCCATCGACACGAGGGTGTCCATGGTGGTGGACCCGTGGCGGAGGTTCATCACGGCCGCCCTATGGAATCCCCATCCGGACCAGAAGATCACCGGGGTGGCGAGAGCCCCTGCGACCCAGCGCCAGCCGTCGAAGCGAAATGCAGGCACCATCGACACCGCAATGACCGGCAATGCCAACACCAACGCGACGACGACCCGCCGACCCAGGAGCGCGGCGCGGCGTTCGTCGGCTTCGTCGGTCTCGTCCGGATCGATGACCGCATAGCCGAGCGAAGTGATTCGCTCGGCCAGTACATCGTCGACCACGCCGGCGGTGTGCAACACCGTCGCGCGACCCGTGGCGAAGTTGACCTGGGCGGAGTCGACACCGTCGACCTTGGTCAACTGTCGCTGGATGCGGTTGGCGCATGCGGCGCAGGTCATCCCATCGATCGCGAGATCGGATCGCTCGAGTTCGGCGTTGGCGGTGAGGTTCACAAACCCACTCTACTCCTTCCAGTCGACTGGAAGGTCAAGGGCCTTTTCCTCAGTCGATCAGCGGCTCGACTCGAGGCCGACGATCACCTGACACCGATTGGGGTCGGTACACGAGGCGGGATCGAGCCCGCTGGCTCGCGACGCCATCGTCGCAAGTTGCCGGCGGGCGTGCTGCAGGCGCTCGATCTGCTCTTCGATGTCGACCAGGTGGCGTTGCAACAACGCCGCGGTGTGTTCACACGACGTTGCTCCCCGGTCTTTGAGCTCGAGCACCGACGCAATTTCGGCCAACGCAAGACCGCTCGACTGCGCATCGCGCACGAATCGGAGCCGCTCGACAGCCTCGTCGTCGTAGTCCCGATACCCCGACGACGTGCGGGCCGGCTCGGCGAGCAAGCCGATCGACTCGTAGTACCGCACCGTCTTCGCCGAGACGCCTGCCAGATTTGCGAGTTCCCCGATCTTCACGCCTTCGAAGGTACCCAACCAGGAAGCAGTGTGGCGACCAGGGCATCGCCATGGCGCTTGATGAAGTCGTCGCTCTGGGGAGAGGTGCCGAGCAACGTGGCCTCGGATGCGCTCATGTACGGCAATGAACCGGCGCCCCAGGTGAAGTAGTAGAAGACGTCATCGTCGATCGGAGCGGCAATACCCTCGGCCCGTAACGAGTTCCACATCGTGATGATGTGTTTGTGTCGCCAGCGCACGTGCGTGTTGGTGATCCACGCCAATCGCTCACCCGGCGACGATGCCTCGTGCACCATGATCTGGTTCAGTTGGGGAAACTCGGACGCATAGCGGCACAGACGCCTGAGCATTCGGGCGAATCGATCCGGCAACGGGTCGCCTTGCTTCTCCTCGACGATCGCTGCGTCGAGGCCGGCGAAGAGTTTGTCAACGGCCGCGCGCCACAGGTCTTCCTTCGACGAAAAATGGTAGTTGATCTGCGGCTGATGGGCATCGATTCGTTCCGCGATCGCCCTCGTCGAAGCACCCTCGAAGCCCTTTTGCCCGAACTCGACGATTGCCGATTGGAGGAGCAGGTCGCGAATATTGCGCCGATCTCTCCGCTCTCGTCGAGCCGTTTGTTCCTTCATCACTATGCAAACCCCCCATGGGCTGAGAGAACCTTACTCAAAATCGACGCGACGGGCATTTGGAGTCGTAATTGCCGACGAGGAGACGGCCGATGAACGCTCGCCGCAAAAACCGGCAATACTGCACGCATGTGCCGTCGATCTCGGCCCGTGGCGCTGGCGCTCGTGGGGAATCTCGTCCTGCTCTCCATGATGCCCCCGACCGCGTTTGCTGCGCTCGAAATCGTTCCGACCGACACCACAATTGAACACCATGAGACCCCGGCTGCCAGCACGGCGAACCAAACGGCGCTCGGCAGCGACCCAGCCCTACTCCTGCTCGTATTGAGCGGCCTGGCTGTCGCCGGGGTCGTTATCTGGCTTGTCTCCACCCGCCGACCGGTAGGGTCGACGGAGCGTGGCTCCCTCGACCCCTAGCCTCGGCACGGCACGAGCCGCGCTGGCCGAACCAGCGTTCCGGCGAATCTTTATTGCGTCGTTCCTGTCGAACACCGGGCGGTGGATGCAGAGCGCGGCGCAAGGCGTTCTGGCGTGGGAGCTCACCAAGTCGAACACGTTCTTGGGTGTTCTGATTTTTGCACAGCTCGGCCCGTTGGCACTGCTCAGCCTGATCGGCGGGTCGCTGGCCGATTCGAGCGACCGGCGAAAGCTCTTGCTCGGCACGCAGATCTGGCAGATGGCGTGGACGTTTGTACTTGCGGCGCTCGTCATCGACGACACCATCACGCGCGAACTCCTCATCGCACTCGTCTTCATCATGGGGCTCGGACAGGGAATCTTTGCCCCCACCTTCACCTCGGTACTCCCCTCCCTGGCCGGACAAGGCAACCTGGCGGCCGCGATCTCGTTGAATTCGATTCAGACCAACGCGTCACGAGTCGTCGGACCCGCCATCGGCGGTTGGATGACCAGCCGGTTCGGATTTGCCGAGGTGTTCGCGGTGAACGCGATCACCTACTTGTTCGTCATCGGTGCCCTCATCATCACGCCGCTGCCATCGCCCATCTCCAAAATTCGCAGTCTCGGCGACCGGCTCTTCGGCGGATTCCGATTGGTCGGTCGCGCCCCGCAGGTAGGCCGGCCGTTGTTCGTCATGTTCTTGTTCGTGCTGTTCTGTTTGCCGTTCATCGGCCAGCTTCCGGCCATCGCCGATCTCAACCTTGGCGTCGAGGCGAAGAGCACCGAGTACGGCTACTTCTATGCCATGTTCGGCCTCGGCGCGCTCGCCGGAGCGTTGCTCGTGACGTTCGTACTCATTCACCTGTCCCGCAGCCGCGTGACCCGTGCGACCCTGGTTGGATTCGCCGTCTCGCTGGCGTGGTTGAATTCGCTCTCCGACATCACCATCGCGTACGCCGCCGTCTTCGCGGTCGGAATGTTCTATTTCGTCTTGCCGACCACGCTGAACACCATGTGGCAAGAGCACGTCGACGAGTCGGTTCGTGGCCGGGTCGCGGCGCTGTGGGTTCTGTCGTTCGGCGGCACGGTTCCGATCTCGAACATCATCGCCGGGCCGCTCATCGAAGCCACCTCGTTGCGGACCATCCTCTACTTCGGCTCGGCGGCGGCGATCGTGTTGGCCATCGGTATTCGATTCGTTCCGGGCCCAATCGTGGGTGAAGAACTGCTCGATCAACAGCCGTCCGCCGACTAGCGCAGGCGAATGGTGTCCGCGACGAGGTCGGCGAAATCGTCGACGAGATCATCGTCGAACAGCTCGGCAAGGCGTTGCGCTTCGACCTCGATCTGGTCGAGATCGATGTCGTCGGCGAACGGGCTCTGCCGCATCACCTCCGCGTAGGACGCAACCACCGTGGCGAGCTGCAGGCTCTCCTCGGTATCGGCCCACTCACCCTCGAGGTCGCGCATGTCGATGTCCTCGTCTATTTCGATGACGTCACCGGTGTCCGGGTCTTCCCAGCGGAGCATGACCTGACCGAGATCACCCCGATCGTCGAGATTCACCCCGCGCGCCAACTCGACCTCGTAGATCGCCGTGACCTGATGCCCGGCACCGATTTCTCCGGCGTCGACCGCATCATTTCGGAAATCGCTGTCTCGCACGCCGCGGTTCTCGAAACCGATGAGTCGGTAGGCCTCGACGACCTCATCATCGAACTCCACCTGAATCTTCGCATCGATCGCAACGGTTACGAGCGTTGAAGTGAGCTCGTCTTCGAACAGACGCCGGGCCTCGTCCTCCGTGTCGACGTAGGCGTAGAACCCGTCACCCTGATCGGCGAGTTGCTCCATCACGGTGTCGTTGAAGTTTCCTAGGCCAAAGCCCACCGTGACCAGCTGCACCCCTCGATCAGCGTCGTCGCGAATAAGTGCGGCGAGCGCGTCCGGGTCGGTGACACCGACGTTGGCCACACCATCGGAGGCGAGGATCACGCGGTTGATACCGCCTTCGCGGAAGGCTTCGGAAGCAAGCCCGTAGCCCTGACGGAGTCCGGCCTCCAGGTTGGTCGAACCACCGGGACGAAGGTTGTCGATCGCATCGAGGATGATCCCTCGCTCGCGTACCGCGGTCGGTTGCAACACGACGCCGGCGGAATTGTCGTAGGTGACGATGGCAACCGTGTCGTCGGCATCGAGTTCATCCACGAGGATCTCGAGGCTTTCCTTGACCAGGCCGAGGCGGTCCTCCCGATCCATCGAACCGGAGGTATCGACGACGAAGGTCAACGCTGCGGGTCGGCGTTCATCTTCGTCCACCTCCATGCCCTGCACGCCGATGCGTACGAGGTAGTTGTCGTCATCGAATGGCGACGGTCCCCCATCGACAACGACATCGAGCCCGCGTCGTGGGGCGTCGTATTCGTAGTCGAACGCGTTCAGCAACTCTTCGACCCGCACGGCTTCGGCCGGAGGCCAGATGCCCTCGTCGATGTGGCGTCGCACGACGTTGTAGCTCCCGGTGTCGACGTCGAGCGCGAACGTGGAGAAGGGGTCGCGATCGGTGTCGACGAAGTCGCGCACGCCGTAGTCCTCGAACGTGTTGTCCTCTTCGAGGTCGTCGGTGGGCGGCGTCGGTTCGGAGGCGCCGAACAATCCGCCCTCGGCGTCTGAATCGGCCGTTCGACTCTGCGCAGACCCGTTCGCGCCTGCCGCCTCCCCGTCGCTGGCGCTGTTGCCGAGCGCTCCCGTGCTCGGCGGCCGATATGCGTCGTCGTCAAGCGCCTCGGTCGTAGCGGCACCGCCCGACGATGACGGCGTCCCATTCGCAAAGACCCCCTCGGCATCGTCATCGGAGCGAACTCCGTTGCCGGATGTCGATCCGTCCGCCACGGTGGTGGCTGATCCGCCATCGAAGAGCCCCCCGTCAGCGCCTCCGGCCTCGTCCGCGTCGCTGCCACACGCAGACATCGACATCGCCATCGTGAGCGAGACGGCAAGGAATCGTTGGGTTCTCGTTGTTCGCTTCATGGGGGCCTTGGACCCTCAGAGCACGCTCGCTGGTTCCCCGGTTTCGGTTACAGAACGATGACGGCGGTCGATTTTGGCTATTCGACGGTGACGACGCCGGTCATATTCGGGTGCAGGACACAAAACAACTCGTACTCGCCCGGCGTGGCGAACGTGGTGGCAAACGACTGTCCGGTGCCAAAGACCCCCGAGTCGAAGGCTCCGCTCGGTGCGCCGGGGTTCCCCGCCGTGACCGTGTGCGGCACGCTGTCGGAGTTGGTGAACACCACGGACTCACCGGCCTGCACCGTGAGGTCGCCGAAGTCGAAGTTGTTGATGGGTGCAGTAACTGCGCCATCGACGGCTTGCACCCGCTGCGCTTCGATTGAACTCGGATCGGACAGCGGCCAAATGGACGGATTGAACATGGCGAACACGCCGCCCTGCGCGTCGTGATCGGGGTCGACATATGCGTGCATCATCCACACCGGGATGACCTCCATGAACTGGCCGCCGCTGTCTTCGCAGCGTTGTTGCGAGCCGAGTGTCGCCGATTCGCTCACCTCGGTGTTGGTGCCGCCCTCCTGGGGCGACCCCGCACAGGTGTTGAAGTGAATGTGCCAATTGTCGATGGGTCCGGCAAAGGCATCGGGATGCTCCTCGGTCATCGGTGTGGTGAACACCGCACCGACCGATTGGTAGCCGGGCTCGCCGGTCCACTCACCATCGACGCAATTGCCCTGCTCGGCTTGGGTGAGATCCTCGCCGCCTTCTTTCGCGTACAGCACCATCGCAGGCCGCGCCGGGTCGAACTCGCCGTAGGTGCCGTTGGGATTCTGGGCGTGAATACCCATGTTCGGATTCTGCGAACTCGAGATGGTGAACCCAGCGGCGCACGCTTCCTCGATGGTGTTGTGTTCGTTGACAACCCCCT
>CBESNZ010000112.1:0-9280 GCA_965531045.1 uncultured Acidimicrobiales bacterium | reverse complement strand
TGGTGTCGGAGATCGCGGTTATCGAGCGAAGGAGCATCGCGTCGATGAGGGCGCGTCCGCGATCGTTTCCGAGCTCGCTGAGCCGGTCGTAGGCACTGACCGGATAGATGAGGCAGAACGCCAGGCACACGCGGTAGTCGTCCCAGCACTGCTCGAAGGAATAGTCGGAGACGCCACCGTCGACCAGCGTTCGGTGGTAGGCCCGCACGATGCGGTCCTCGTGTTCGCGTCGCACCTCGATGGGCACGCTCTGGCTCAGGAGGTAGGCGCAATCGTAGACGCCGAGCGACTGACCCATGATCTGAAAGTCGATGATGATCGGAGAGCCGTCGGCCGCGAAGAACAGATTGTCCGCCCGGAGGTCGCCGTGGACCCAGGTCAGCGGTTCGGCGAGTCGTTCCAACATCCAGGGCAAGAGTTCGGCATACCGGTCGCCGAAGGTCCGGACGCCGACATCGGTGAGGTGCTCTCCCATGTGTTCCACCGTGGCCGACCAGGCCGACCGGAAGAGATCGGGGAGCACGAGCGGATAGATGTCGTCGGTGATCGGCAGGAACGTGCTGGCCATCTCTGCGAGTTCGGGGTGCTGCCACCATCGGGCGTGGTGGGCCGCCACCGCTGTCGCCGCGGCAAGCGCTTGATCGGCGGTGAGGCCTTCCAGCTGATCGGCATCCGTCAACTCGCTGAGATCTTCGAACAACAGAACGAAGTCGCTGCTGTCGGGGGCGATTTCGGCGTGATAGCAGCGGGGGGTGGCAAACGGTGCGGTCGTGCTGTGATCGGCGTAGAACCTGATCTCGCGTTGGTAGTAGCCGAGGGCGTCGGCGGTGAAGCGGCTGACTTCTTCGAAGGTCGGAAATTTGGCGACGACGGTCGAGGGGCCGACGGCCGATTCGTCGTAGGTGAGCGACAGGCGGTGGAGGTCGCCCAGCAAACCGATGCCCTCTCCTATGCGTTCCTCGGTGAAGGATGCCACGGTCGAACCCAGCGCCACAGAGAGCCACTCGGGTGTCACCTGCTGGATCGTTCGAGGAAAGGCCATGACTGATTCCTAGCGCACCCGGTGCGGCGCCACCACGTAGCGGTTCTGTCGCACCGGGGCAGCGAAAGTTCTAGCCTCGCCGTATGTGCAGAAACATCACGACCTTGCGGGGGCTCGAGCCGATCGCAACCGACGAAGAGATAGAGGCGGCCGCTCGGCAATTCGTGCGCAAGATCAGCGGCGTGCAAAAGACGTCGGCCGCAACCGAGAAGGCCTTTGAACGCGCCGTTCGCCAAATCACGAAGTCCTCGCATCAACTGCTCGATGAACTTCCCCCGCGGAAGCAGCCGCCGAGGACCGAGCCTCCGTTGCGTCGCTTGGCCCGTCAGGCCGCTCCGTTGCCCTCGTCTTCTCGTTGAGCAACTCCCTGAGCCAACGGCACGCTCGACGCATTGCCCTGGGCGCCCAAGGATTCACCACCAGACGACCGTCCGGTCGAGTCGACCGCCGGCACATGCGCCGCGTCATGGATCGGCTGAAACTGATCCAGCTCGACTCCGTACCCGTCATCGCGCGCACCCAGTACATGCCGTTCTTCGCTCGGCTGGGCGCCTACGACGCAGATCTTTTCGATCGACTGGCCTACCGCGACGACGAATGGTTCGAGGTCTGGGCCCACGAGGCTTCGGTGGTGCCGGTCGCGACGGAACCGCTCTTGCGCTGGTCGAAGGATCGGGCCGAGCGTGGGGAGACGTGGGGCGGGCTGGTCGAGCTCGCCCGCAAAGAGTCGGACTATGTCGAGTCGGTCTACGACGAGATCGTGGCCCGAGGTCCGATCGCAACGAGCGAGCTCTCGAACCCGCGGCCCCGTGAAGGGGAGTGGTGGGGTAGTCGCTCACTCGGCCAGCTTGCGGCCGATTGGCTGTTTCGCATCGGACGCATCGGCGTACGGCGAACCCCCGGCTTCGAAAAAATCTACGACCCGCTCGATCGCATCGTGCCGGCGGAGATCCTGGCTCTACCCACCCCGTCGGAAGAGGACGCCCACCGTGAGCTGCTGGTCCAGGGGGCTGCCGCGCACGGCGTCGGATCGGCACAGTGCCTTGTCGACTACTTCCGCCTTCCCAAGGTGCCCGCGAAGGAGCGGCTCGCCGAACTGGTGGAGGATGGCCGGTTGCTCGAGGTCGCTATCGACGGCTGGAAGCGACCGGGCTATCTGCATCCCGACGCTGCCCGGCCGAGAAAGATCGACGCGCAAGCGCTGCTCAGTCCGTTCGATCCCGTCGTCTGGAATCGGGATCGTGCCTCCGCCTTGTTCGACTTCGACTACAGAATCGAGATCTATGTGCCAAAGGCCAAACGGAAGTACGGGTACTACGTCCTGCCATTTCTTCTCGGCGATCGCATCGTCGGCCGAGTCGACTTGAAGACCGACCGCCAAGCCGGCGTGCTGCGGGTGATCGGGGCCTTCGCCGAACCCGGTGTCGATCGTGACGAGGTGGGAAGCGCGCTGCGGGTCGAACTCGAACAGCTTGCGCAATTGGTTGGCGTGTCAGATATCCAAATCGGCCGCGTCGGCGACCTGATCGGGCACATCCCCGGCGGCGAACGACCGCAGCGCACCTAAGGCGAGTTCTTCGTACCGTTCCATCCCCTTCATCGTGGCGGCGACGTCGGGCATCAGCGAGAAGTACCGCAGCATTCTGGCCGCGACGTCCGGTCGCGACCGCAATGTCTCGAACGGGGCTTGCTGGGTGCGAATGGTGAACACCGATGCACCGGTGACGGGAAGGCGACGCATGGTTTCGCGCTCGCTGCGGACGACAAACCGTGCGAGTGGTCCGACCGGGCGATCAGGCGGCGGCTTTTCGGGCTGGAAGAGCGTCGGGTCGTCGTAGATGAACCAGTTGCGGCGCATGAGCGGTCGGTCTGGGGTGAGGCGCTCGAAGATGTTGTCGACTTTGGTGCGCAGTTCGTCGGCGTACCCGGCAACCGGCTCGTGCACGCCGAGAAGGTCGTGGCCGAGCTTGCTTCGCAGGTACCAGCCCGAGGGGAAGCACATGGATCCGGCGACCAGGATGGTTCCTTGCGGGCTGTCCCTGAGCAGGGTGAGATCCTCCTGCACGAGTCGTCCGGCTGCGTCGATCGGGTGCCGCGACGCGTCGGGTCGGACATCGATGTGGTGGTGGGTCGCGAGGTCGTCGACCACCATCTCGAGCAGTTCCCCGGCCTCGTCCTCGCAGGCGTCGTCGAGCCAGGCGACCGTCTCGTGGGGATGCGCTTCGAGCAGCCGTGACTTCAGGGCCAGCTCCGAGTCCCGCTGATGGTCGACGGCGAGCCATTCGCCGGCGGGCATGCGCTTGAGGCCCATGTGCAACAGTTCGGGAGCGGTGACGGTGGTGTCGATGTCGTCGAACCACGGCGGGGCGGACATCGCGGGCTGTCGTTCAGCCATACGCGGGGTCGGTGAGGTCGCGACTCCCCGTGCGCAGGTTTGGGGCGATGGGGAACCACTCATCGATTGGCACCACCCATTCGGTGGTGGCGATGCGAGAGGCGATTCGCCAACCGGTGCCGCGGTCCTCGAAGACGTCGAGGTAGCGGAAGCCGGTTACCAAATTGAGGTGGGCCGGGCCGGCAGCGCTTCGGTGGACCCCAAAGCCGTATGTCTCGCTTCGTGCCATGGTCGGCGACAGGAAGTCGATCAGCGGCCGACCGGTGTGGTGCGACGTTGCGTCGTACTTGTGCAGCAGCCGCTCCACCCATGACACAAACTCATCGACCGTGCCCGAAAACGATCCGTGCTCATCGGTTGCGTCCGGGTGGTAGCAGTTGCGGACGAGGTCGAGATCGAGCCGGTCGATGCCGCGGCAGTAGCGGGCGAGAACGTCGGCGATCTCGTCCTTGGCCACGAGTTGCTCGACAGTTGCCATCGGTATCGGCTCCGTTCAGCCTTGTGCGTCGGCGGCTTCGACGTCCTCACGACGCACGCCGAGGAGAAAGAGGATCGCATCGAGGTAGGGAACGCTGATGGACGTGTCGGCGGCCTCGCGCACGACAGCCTTGGCGTTGAAGGCAATGCCCAGGCCGGCCAACTCGAGCATGTCGAGATCGTTCGCTCCGTCGCCGACGGCGACGGTTTGTTCGATCTGAATGCCGAGCTGGTCTGCGGTCGCCTGAAGAAACTCGGCCTTTGCCGCTCGGTCGATGATCGGACCCACGAGCCGGCCGGTGAGTTTCCCGTCGATCTGTTCGAGTTGGTTCGCGGATGCGTGGCCGATGTTGAGCTCTGCTGCGAGGCGGTCGGTGAAGATCGTGAACCCGCCACTGACGATGCCGGTGGTCAACCCGAGTCGGTGCAGCGTGCGCATGAACGTGCGCGCCCCGGGTGTGAGCCGCATGCGTTGCCAGGCCCGTTCGATGCCGGCGTCGTCGAGGCCTTCGAGCAAGGCGACCCGTCGCCGAAGGGACTGTTCGAAGTCGAGTTCCCCCGCCATGGCGCGGGCGGTGATATCGGCTACCTCTGCGCCCGTGCCGGCTTCGTCGGCGAGCAGGTCGATCGCTTCGTCCTGCACGAGCGTCGAATCGACGTCGAGGACCACCAGTCGTTTTGCCCGTCGGGCCAAGCCCTCGGCCTGCACAGCGACGTCGAGGTCGGGATGAGACCCAGCCATCTCCAGCAGCTTGTGGCTGATCGAGGAACGGTCGCCGCCACTGACGGTGAACTCGTAGCTCGTAACGGGGTACTTCGAGAGTCGGACGATCCGCTCGAGATTGCCGCCGCCTGCGGCGATGGCCTGGGTCACCGTTCTGAGCTTGGCCGGGGTGAGATCACTGCCGAGGGCGGTCACGATGTGGCCCAGCTCTCGCGTGGAGGACTCTTCTTCTACGACCTCGAAGTCGACTTCGAGCTTTTGTTCCCAGCCGTAGAGGAGCAGTTCTTTGAGCGCGTCCTGGTTCGGTGGCACTGCGACGAGCAAACCCAACGTGAGCCGGCGCCGGATGACGATCTGTTCCATGTCGAGGACCTGCGCATGGAGTTTGTCGAGGATCGCCAGGGCGCCGGCGGAGATGCCGGGCGCGTCGGGGCCGCTGATGCGGACGAGGATGGTTTGAAGATCGGTCATGGTGAAGGTCTTGGGGTGTTCGGCTACGAGCGATCGCCGAGATCGTTGTGGGCTTGATCGGTTGCGGATTGTAGGCGGTTGCGCAGCTCGGCGGTGATGGCGGTGAGTTGCTTTCGTGGGACGCGGCCCGTGGGGCGGTCTATGACATCGGCGACGACGACGGCGACGGGGGTGCGCTTGATGCCTTTGGTGCCGCTGCCCATTGCCGCCTCGGTCCCGGCGATACCCACGGGAACAATTGCGGCGCCCGTCTTCGACGCCAGCCAGGCGGTGCCATCGAACAGTTCGCCGATCTGGTCACCGGACTGCCGAGTTCCCTCGGGGAACACGAGGAGCGGCAAGCCCTTGTCGAGCACCGACCGGGCGACGCGCATCGCGTCGCGATCCGCTTCGCCGCGTTGGAGCGGAAATGCCCCGAGCGATGCGATGTACCACGCGAACGGCTTGATCTTGAACAGGCTGGCTTTTGCGAGCGTCGGAAGACGGCGCGAACCGATGCTTCCGACGATGAGGCTGTCGAGATTGGACCGGTGGGTCGGCGCGATGATGACCGGGCCGGGGGTTTCGAGCTTGTGACGGCCCCGAACGGTGATCCCGAGGTAGGGAAACAACGTGTGGTTCATCGTCCACTTCGTGGCTTCGAACACCCGTTGTCCGCTGGGACGTTCGCTGACCTCGACGGCCCACTCGAAGAGTTCATCGTCGGTCATGGATTTGCCCATGCCGCCAACGTACCGGCGGCGAACACCACTGGCTGTGTCGAGACGGCCTCCGGATCGAAGCGATCGAGCAGGTCCGCTGCGGTGATCGGTTCGCGAGGTTCGGCGAGGCCAAGGCTGACGGCCAACATCGAACGGACCGCCGCGGCATCGAGCCCCTGATCGGCAAGATCGGACATCGTCACTGCGCCATCTCGTTTGGAGAGACGGTCGCCCTGTTCGTTCAACACCAGCGGCACGTGGGCATAGTCCGGTCGGGAGAGGCCGAGGAGATCGGCGAGGTGGAGTTGGCGTGGCGTCGACGACAAAAGGTCGTCGCCGCGCACCACTTGCTGCACCCCTTGTTCGGCATCGTCGACGACGACCGCAAGGTTGTAGGCGGGTACCCCGTTGCCACGCTGGATGACGACATCGTCGACGTGGCCGGTGAACAACCCGTGGACTCGATCGACGAACTCGATGGGTGCCGAATCGGTTCGGATACGGAGTGCCCCCGGTCGTCCGCATGCGACCTGGTCTGCCCGCTGCGCTGCGCTGAGATTGCGACACGTCCCGGGGTAGGCGCCGTCGGGAGTTGGACCGTCGTGGGGCGCAGCGGCGGCTTCGCGAATCTCGCGCCGAGAGCAATAGCAGGGGTAGGTCAAACCGGCGGCGGTCAATCGATCGACGGCGGCGCGGTACAGTCCGAGTCGGTCGGATTGAAACACCACTGTGCCGTCCCAGGTGATACCGAGCGAGGCCAGGTCTGCCAGTTGTTGCTCGGCTGATCCGGCGCGGACTGCGTCGCGATCGAGGTCTTCCATGCGCACGAGGAAGGTGCTGCGTTCGCTTCGAGCGAACAACCAGGCGAGCAGGGCGGTGCGCAGGTTGCCGAGGTGCAGTTCGCCGGTCGGGCTCGGTGCAAAGCGGCCGGTGCTCACTGTTCCGCGCTCACTGTTCGGGGCTCGAGGCGTGGTTGCGCGCGCTGCCATTCGTTCGCTGCATTGCCAACGAATCTACTCGGACTCGGTCCGGCTACGCGTCGCTGTTCTGCGGCGCGTCCAACCTGAATGCGGCGTTGGTGGTGCGGGCCAAGTCGAGGGCATGTTGCGCACGGGTGAGAAGGTCGTGCGTGCGCGAGGTCGGTGTCGCGGTCGCCACCCCGATGCGGACCTCGGCGAAGACTCGGCAGGCACCGAACTGCAGCGGGATGGCCATGCGGTCGGTCAATCGCATGATGATGGCTTCGAGCACCGCGTCGTCGTGCGGGAGTTCGGTCACGATCAGGCCGATTCGGCCGTCGGCGATGGGCGCCGCCATGTCTTCCTCTCGCACGATTGGCTCGAGGCATGCACACACTTGCGCGGTCAGCTGTTTTGCGATCCCCACACCGAATTCGGCTTCGATCGCCGGAAGGTTCTCGATCGAAATGACCGCGAGAGCCGTGCGTCCCTGGTCCTGAAGGCGAGCGCGTTCACGAAACGTGTCGAGGTCGGATGGGCCCGGCAAGGGTGACGCATTCGATCGTGATGCATACGCAGAGCGGTGCACCATGCGGTTCTCGACCACGCAGGTGTGGACAAGATTGTGGAGGCGTTCGGCGGCGGTACTCACACCCCGGACATCGACAGAATCGTCACGTTTCTTGAGCGGCGATGTGCGGCTCACACGTCGTGCAGGAGATTGGCGAGTCGGGCCTCGGCCGCATCGGTGACCGCAATGGCGTACGGGTGGGCGGCTTCTTCGTCCGGGCCGGCGAGGACCGACCACATGGCGATACAACCGGCGGGATCGGGCACGATCACCACCGATTCCTGGTGGAAACCAATCGGGCCGTCGGCCACGTCGACCACGAGGCGCCAGGGTGGTTCGTGGGAGATCGTCGTTTCCGTTACCGCGTAGGTGGCCCCGTCAGCGTCGGTGACCGCTCGAGGTTGGCTGCCCTCCATCGTCGGCATCGCCGCCACGACCCTGGCCCAGACGGCGTCACGTGACACGGTCAGG
Organism: uncultured Acidimicrobiales bacterium; assembly: GCA_965531045.1. GTDB lineage: Bacteria > Actinomycetota > Acidimicrobiia > Acidimicrobiales > SHLQ01 > CBESNZ01. The sequence goes on along the minus strand of CBESNZ010000112.1, from coordinate 1,469 downwards.
TACCGTTCGGCGACGCCGGTACGGAGCAGCGGTTTCTTGGGTTTCACGTTGGCACGATACGCCTCCGCTCGGGTCGTCCGCTCGGCGAACGAGCCGACATCGAGCGCCGGCATTGGTACCGTCTCTCGCATGGCCGCCTCGCAACCACAGCTCGTCGATCGGCTGCAATCGTTCGGCACGACCGTCTTCGCCGAAATCAATGAGGTCGCGGCGCGGTTCAACGCCGTCAACCTCGGCCAGGGCGCGCCCGACGCCGACGGTCCGATCGAGGTTGCCGACGCTGCCGTTGCCGCCCTCCGGACCGGGCAGAACCAGTATCCGCCGATCAACGGTGTGGCCGAGTTGCGGAACGCAATCGCCGAACATCAACAGCGGTTCTACGGCATCGAGCTCGACCCCGACACCGAGGTGATGGCCACTGCGGGCGCTACCGAAGCCATCGCGGCCACGATCTTGGCGCTGTGCGAGGCGGGTGACGACGTTGTGACGTTCGAGCCGTACTACGACTCCTACGCGGCGACGATGGCGATGGCGGGTGCCCGGCGGACCGCGGTGGCGCTTCGACCGCCGATCGAACCCGATGGTGCCTACTGGTTCGACGAAGCGCAGTTGCGGGCTGCGATGACCCCCTCGACCAGGCTGTTGGTGCTCAACTCTCCGCACAACCCAACCGGCAAGGTGTTCACCGCGACCGAGCTGCGGCTCATTGCCGATCTTTGCGTCGAGAACGACGTCATCGCCATGACCGATGAGGTGTACGAACACCTCCTGTTCGATGGTCACCGACATCGGCCGCTGAGCACGTTCGACGGCATGGCGGACCGTACGCTCACCATCTCCTCGGGTGGCAAGACCTTCAGCTACACCGGCTGGAAAATCGGCTGGGTGACCGGCCCCGCCGACTTGCTCAATGCGGTTCGTACGGTCAAGCAGTTCCTCACGTTCGTGAACGGGGGCCCGTTTCAGTACGGCATCGCTGCCGGCCTCCGTTTGGGAGACGAGTACTTCGAGGGTTTCCGGCGGGAGTTCCTCGCGAAACGCGATCAGTTGCTGGCCGGGCTGCGATCCGCCGGGATTCCGGCGTTGCGGCCCGAAGGCACCTACTTCATCACCGCAGATATCGCATCGGTCGCGCCGGGGTTGAGCGGAATCGAGTTCTGCAAGATGTTGCCCGAGCGGTGCGGTGTCGCAGCGATTCCGGCGCAGGGGTTCTACGACGATCGGGTGCTCGGCGAGACCATGGTGCGATTCGCGTTCTGCAAACAGCCGCATGTGCTCGACGAGGCGGTTGCCCGACTGGCAACCCTTCGTTTGTGATGCCCAATCAGCATGGGTCCCCTTCGAACGACGTTGCCCGGGTGTGCCCGGGTCGATGTGAAAGCGCACGAGGCGAACGGGCGTCGAAACGGGTGATGGGGTAGCGTCCGGCCCGTTACCCACATGGTGTTCACGAACCCATGCACACCGAT
>CBESNZ010000111.1:0-9402 GCA_965531045.1 uncultured Acidimicrobiales bacterium | reverse complement strand
ACCCGGTTCGACGCCGATCTCAGCGGCCCGCCCCAGGATGTCACCTGGACCTTTGCGGTCAATCTGGCGGCGGGAAGCTACGAGGTCGTAACCTACGTCTGGGATGCAGCGGGCAATTCCGACGACACCAAGGCGAAGGTCAAGTTCGTAGTCAGCTGATCGGCTGCAAAGACGCGCGCACGGAAGGCGACAAAGAATGAGGAACGGTATGAAACGGTTTTCGCTGATACTGGCGATCGTGATGGTGGCCGCTGCGACGGTGGCCGCGCCCAATGCGGTGGCGGCGGCAACCGATGTCCAACTCTCCGAGATCATGTATCACCCGGCGTCGGACGACGACCGCGAAGAGTTCCTCGAGCTGCGCAACCTCGGTGCGACGCCGGTCGATCTGACCGGATGGTGTGTCGATGGCATCAGCTTCTGTTTTGCGCCGGGCGCCACCATCGCGGCCAATGGCTACGTGGTGCTCTCGCCCGACGCGGCCGTCTACACTGCGACCTACGGCGGTGCACCCTTCGCAACCTACAGCGGAGGCTTGAAGAACGGCGGCGAAACCGTCACCCTGCTCGATGCCGCCAGCAACACGATCGACGAGGTCAGCTACGACGACGCTGCGCTTTGGGCGATCACACCTGACGAGGGTGGTCCGAGCCTCGAGCGCATCTCGATGACCTCCAACGCCGACGACCCATGGAACTGGGCGGCCGCTACCAACGCTGCCGGCCACACGGTCGGGGCCGTCAACAGCGTCGATGCGGCATCGACGCCGCCGAGTCTGCCCAACGTGTCCGCGATCCCAGCCTCGCCCGGCCCGGGACAGGCCTTGGTTGTCGAGATCGATGCTGTCAACGTCGCCGCCGCACCGACGCTGCGGTATCGGATCGACTTCGGCGCCGAGCAGAGCATCACGATGGCATCGATCGGGGGTGTCCGCTATCGGGCCACGATTCCCGGCCAGAGTGCGGCATCGCTGATTCGTTATCGGGTGACCAGCACCGGTTCGTTCGACCACAGCAACCCCCGTACCGACGATTCGCGCCTGTACCTCGGCGTTGTGGTGACCGACCCCGCCCTCCAGGCGGATCTGCCCGTGCTCGAGTGGTACATCGAGGACGATGACTACGACGACATGCTCGAGAATCATCGCTTCGACAACGTCGAGTTCCCGGCCGTGATCGCCTACGACGGGGTGGTGCACGATGGCGTGATGGTGCGGGTTCGAGGCGACAGCAGCCGCGATCTGCCAAAGGCCTCGATCAACGTGGTGTTCCCGAAGAATCATCTGTTCGACATGCCGGGGCTGTTGTCGAACGAGGTCGATCGTTTCGCGATGAACGCCCAGGCGCAGACCTACCAAGACCCGATCGCCCTGCCGGCGGCCTGGCGGTTCCAAACCGCAGCCGCCGACACCAATCGTGATTACGTGTCGCTCCACGTTCGCAAGAACGCCGAGTTTCAGGGTCTCTACGGGTACGTCGAGTCGACCGACGACAAATGGCGCGAGCGCATCGGCCTCGACGACATCGAACTGTACAAACCGAACCGGCCGTGGGACCTGCATCGGCCGATCGAAGAGCGCTACGACAAGGAGAATCCCGACGACGGTGACTTTACCAATCTGTTGACGATGCTCGACGTGGTCGCGAGCGGTGATCACGACGACCTGTTCGACACGTTCGACATTCCGCAGATGGTCAACTTCGCAGCGATCGAGACGCTCTTGCGCAGCGAAGGTGGTTCGTCGAAGAACTTCCTGATCGGCCTGAACCCCGACACCGGTCGATGGATGGGGTTCATTTGGGATGTCAACAACACCTTCAAGTGCGGGTGCGACTTCGTACCGCCGTTGACCAATCAGATCCTCGCCGCCCTCATCGCCGACCCGGAGTTCCGTCAGATGCACGACCGTCGGCTTCGCACGTTGCTCGACGAGTACCTGTACACCGGGGTCTGGGAGCAGTACTTCAACGACGTCTTCGCCGAGATCGACACCACGCGAGCGTTGGACCACGCGTTGTGGGGCAACGGCACGGCGCAAGGAGCGCTCGACGACATGCTCGAGCGGCTGCACGACGAGTTCGAGCCCTTCTACATCGATGCACCGCCGATCCCACCGTCGGCGTCGGGGGCGACGCCGATTGTCATCAGTGAAATTCACGCCGATCCCGCTGCGGGCGATGATGCCGAGTTCCTCGAACTCACCAACACCTCGACGACCGAATCGGTCGACCTTTCCCGCTGGGTTCTTGGGGGCGGGATCGACCAGGTCGTGCCGTCAGGAACAGTGCTGCTCCCGGGCCAGGCCGCCGTGTTCGTGAAAGACTCACCGGTGTTCCTGGCCGAATCGGGGAACGGGCTGACGGTGCTGGGCACCTATGGGGGCAAGCTCGCGTCGGGCGGTGAGCTCGTCACGCTCTCCACGGAAGCGGGCGTTCTCGTCGACTCCGTCGACTGGTCCGGTCCGGGCTTCCCGACCACCAATGCCAGTGCTTCGCTCGAGCTCAAGGCGCTGAACCTCGACAACGCGGTCGGTGCGAACTGGCAGCGATCGGCCAACGCAGGCGGAACCCCAGCGGCGCCCAACAGCGTTGGTGCCGACAACCCACCCGATACGGCGACGATCGCTCCGGTCGAAGGCGCTACGGTTCAGGGCCCGACCGTGGTCCTCAGTGGCACCGCAACCGACGACAACGCGGTCGGCGCCGTCGCCGTGCTCGTGCTCGACACGGGAGCCGGTCAGCTTCTCCACCGCGACGGCAGCTACGGTGGTTTCACCGCCGAAGCGTTCCTGATCTCGACACTGGCGAGTCCCAACGCCGCCACGACGAACTGGTCCTTGTCGGTGGATCTGGCGGCTGGCAACTATGAAACCTTCGCCGTGGCGATCGACACCGCCTTCCAATTCGATCCAACCGCTGCCGCGGTCGGATTCGACGTGCAGGTTGATGTTGCCGATCCGGAGGGGTTTGTCACGTTTCCGGTCGGGGTCGATCAGGTTGTGGATTCTCCGGTGGTGATTACTGGAGAGGCAACCGATGATGTTGCGGTCGATCGGGTCGAGGTTGCGATCCGGAATCGGGACACCGGTCTCTGGTTGAATCCCGGTGGCGTGTTCGGGAGCTGGAACAAGTTTGCTGCGGTGGTGACGGGGCCGGTGAACGATGTGGATTGGACCTTCGAGGCGGTCTTGCCTGCGGGTCGGTTCGAAGTGCGCACGTTTGTGTGGGACACCGCCGGCCGCTCTGACCCAACCCCGGCCAAGGTCAAGTTCGTGGCCCAGGTTGATGTTGCCGATCCGGAGGGGTTTGTCACGTTTCCGGTCGGGGTCGATCAGGTTGTGGATTCTCCGGTGGTGATTACTGGAGAGGCAACCGATGATGTTGCGGTCGATCGGGTCGAGGTTGCGATCCGGAATCGGGACACCGGTCTCTGGTTGAATCCCGGTGGCGTGTTCGGGAGCTGGAACAAGTTTGCTGCGGTGGTGACGGGGCCGGTGAACGATGTGGATTGGACCTTCGAGGCGGTCTTGCCTGCGGGTCGGTTCGAAGTGCGCACGTTTGTGTGGGACACCGCCGGCCGCTCCGACGCAACCCCGGCCAAGGTCAAGTTCCTCGTGAGCTAGGCATCCGTCCTCATCATCGGGCCCGGTTGCCCGGTTTGGTCCTACTAGGGTCGTCGTCGTGAATATCGAAGCCGAGCTCGATGCATACGTGCGGGCGAATGGCGCGACCGACGCGCAACGGGCCGAGTTCGTCGACGAACTCGACACCTTGGGCCTCCAGCTGGCGATGCAGCCCGGGGTATCGGTGTTCGCTGCAGCTGACATCGCCGATCAGACCGGCCTGACCGAGACCGACGTTTTCGCGTTTCGTCAGGCGATGGGTTTCGCGACCCCCAGTCCGGACCAGATGATCGGCAGCGCTCGCGATGTGGAGCTGTTCCGCACGTTCGCCGACGCCGCGTCCCTCTTCGGTATGGATGCCATTCTCGGCGCCGCAAGGGTGGTCGGCACCGCAATGGCGACCATCGCTGACGCTGTCACTTCGGCGTTCCTCGTCAATGTCGAGGCGCCGCATCGTGAGCAGACCGGCGTGAGTGACCGTAGTAGTCCCGAAATGATCGAGGTCGCCGGCGTGTTCGTCGATCGGCTGTCGGCTGCCCTCGACGTGGTGCTGCGACGACACCTGCTCGCCGCGCGGCGGATAAGCGAGATCGACATCGTGGGAGGCTTCGAAGTGCAACGAAGCGCAGTCGGGTTTGCCGACATCGTCGGGTCCACCCGCCTCGCCGAAGAACTCCCGATCGCCGAGCTGGGTCGACTCCTCGAGCGGTTCGAGTCCACCGCGCGGGCGATCGTGACCGAGAACGGGGCCCGCACCGTGAAGCTGATCGGCGACGAGGTGATGTTCGCTTCCGTCGACGTAGAGGTCGTCACGCGGATCGGTGTGGAGATTGCCGCGGTCGTCGCAGCCCACCCCGACCTGCCTGCGGTGCGGGTCGGGGTTGCTGCGGGCGACACGTTGCTGCGCGAAGGCGACCTGTTCGGTCCTACGGTGAACCTCGCCGCCAGATTGGCCGGCATTGCCGAACCGGGCACGGCGCTGGTGAGCGCAGCGGTCGTCCTCGGACCCGACTTCATCCGGGGCGAAGAGGAGCGGTACCGGCTGGCTGGCATCGACGAACCGGTCGTTGCCTCGGTGGTGTCGCTCGCCGCTGGCTAGTCGACCGGAACCGGTTGCTCGGTGACGATCTCGACGGTGCTTCGGCCGATCGGGTTGGCGCCGTCGGCGTCGAGAATACCTGCGAGAAACAGGTTGCCCCAGTCGTCGTGGTCGGTCAGCACATTTAGCGATGCGTCCTCGTTGATCTCGGCCGACAGCCCGATGTCGACGGTGTCGCCGTCGACATTCCAGTCGATACCGACGCCCCCGCACACACCGACGGTCTCGTCGAGGTTGTTCTCGTCGAGGCTGGCGTAGGTGCCGTGCGAGTAGTCGAGGAGACCGTCGCCGTCGACGTCGCAGTTCGTATCGACACCCGGGAACTGGTACCGATAGCTCATGATCGAGTTGTAGTTGGGCTTCCGATTGCGATCCTCGTCGCCGCCGTGGCGCAACCCGATGTTATGGCCGAGCTCATGCATGACGGTTTTCGCGACGTTGCCGGTCGAGCCATAGCAGTACAGCGACACGATCATGTCGTCGCCGTTGACCTCGGCTTGGCCGGAGCTGGTCGAGTTGGTGCCGTAGCGATGGGGCAGGAGGGTGTAGTGGAAGTAGCCGTTGCGCTTGGTGGCGAAGTTGGCCGCTTTGATCGACTGGTAGTCGCCGCTGCTGACTCCTCCGGCGATCACGCCGTCGGCGTCGGGGACCAGGTTCCCGCCGGAGTGGGGACCGAAGCCGGCATCTTGGCCGTAGTCGCTCACCACGTGAATGCCGCTACTGCCGTCGGGGTTGAGAACCGGAGCGGTCGCGAATGCGGCGCTGTACTGGGCGGCTATCGCTGCGGTCGGCTGATGGGAGTGGGCTCCGCAGACGGCCGGTTCGGCGTTGTCGTCGAACCAATCGAATTCGAGCAAGATGTCCTGTCGAAGCGGGCTGACGCCGAAGGCCGGAAGGTACAGCCCGTCGACGGTACCGAGCACTTCGTCCCCGTCGCTGATCGAGTCGCCGTCGGTGTCGCTTTGCAGCGGGTCGGTCCCCGTGTCGCCCTCGTCGACATACGTGCCGGTGTTGGTTTCGAAGAGGTCGGGCAAGCGGTCGCCGTCGGTGTCGGTGAGCGGGGTGCACGTGGGCGTCGCGCCCCCGGTACCCGCAGTGGCGGCGACGTGGGTTGTCGACACCGTGCCGAGGTTGGCGACTGTGCCGCCGATGATGCCGCTCCAGTCGCCGACGTTGTCGTACGCGGTGATGTCGATGGTGTAGCTCGAGCCACTTGTGAGGCCGGAGAGTTCGCACGCGATCGCTGGGCCGTTCACCGTCGCCACGGTGCCGTTGATATCGATGTTGTAGTAGTCGACGAAGCCACCGGTGTCGTCATCGACCGCGGTGGACCAGCGCAGCGTGAGGACGCCGCCGACATCTTCGACGGTGGCCGCCGTCGTTCCTGTGAAGTACGGGACACACGCGGCAGCGATGGCGAGGAAGCCGAAGACCAACAGCGCTCGTCGGCCGGCTTTGAAGACGGTTTTGTACATGGTTCGCGAAGGTATCGCGAAACCGTTCGGTGCGAAATGCGCCGGAAGACCCCTACTCGGTGATGCCGAAACGCTCGAGTCCGTACGCTTCGATCGCGTTGCCGCGAAGCACGGCGTAGCAGTCGTCGGCGTCCATACCGGCCGCGACGAACAATTCGTGAGCGACCTTGCGGGAGTGCGGGAATGTTCCGTCGGAGTGGGGGTAGTCGGTCTCGAACAAGATCTGCGAGGTTCCGACGTCCTCACGGCATTTGAGTCCGTGGAGGTCGTCGAACACGCATCCGTACACCCGCCCCTTGATCTGTTCGCTCGGGAGGACGGGTCCGCCGACGCCGCCTCGACCGTCGGCCCAGACCGCATCCATCCGCTCGAGGTGGAACGGCATCCATCCGACCTGGCTTTCGGCGTAGGCGATCTTGAGCTCGGCAAACCGCTCGATGGTGCCGGAGAACACCCAATCGGTCAAGGACCCCTGGGCGTTCTGCGCGTACAGACTCATCGACGTGGCCAAGGGAGCATCGTCGGACGTCGACGGCATCGACGAGGACGACCCGATGTGCATCGAGACGGTTGTATCGGTGTCCTGGCACGTGGCCCACAGCGGGTCCCAGTCGCCCGTGTACATGGAGGGCAGACCCAGCTTTGACGGGTTCTCGGTGAAGGCGATGGCGAAGCTGCCCTTGTCGGCACAGCGTCGTACCTCGGCGGCGGCGAGTTCTGCGTCCCAGAGCGGCACCAACGTGAGCGGGATGAGTCGTCCCTTGCCGGCGCCGCCGCACCACTCGTCGATCATCCAGTCGTTGTAGATCTGCAAGCAGGCCAGGGCGAGCTCTTTGTCGTCGCGTTCGAGGAACCCTTGGCCCGCAAATCGCGGGAAGATGTTGGGGTAGTTGATCGCGGCTTCGACGTGATTTTCGGTCATGTCGGCGAGTCGGGCCGTTTGGTCATAGGTCCCCGGACGCAGGTCTTCGTAGGTCGCGGCCACGTTGCGCTGTTCGTCGCGGGGAATGCCCGCCGGGGCGTGCAGCAATCCGGTGGGCACCTCGATGTCCTCGAACAGCCAGATGTCGCACAGCTGGCCGTCGTCGGTGCCGCGGGTGTACCCGTAGTGGCCGCCCTTGAACTCGAGCCGCACCTTGTCGCGTACGACCCGAGGGCCTCGTTCTCGCATGCTCGCGGGCAGCTCGCGTTGCCACAGATCGCGCGGTTCCATGATGTGATCGTCGACAGAGATGATCAACGGGAGTTCGTGCTCGGCTGGGGTCATGGGTTCTGCTGCTTTCTGGGCGAGGGTTTCTAGGTGAGGAGATTGCGGACGTGGGCGTGTTCGTTGGCGCTGCGCACCGTACGAATTCCGTTGGAGGATGCTCGCACCCGGGTGATTCCCGTGTAGTCGGGCGACAACTGGTACGGGTCTTTCATACCGAGGAGGGTGCCGAGATACACGCTGGTGACCATACCGTGGCAGAACGCAGCGACCGTCTTCCCGCGATTGGTCGAGATGAGATGATCGAACCCGGTGACGACCGTGTCACGGAACACCTCATAGCCCCCGACGCCGTCGAAGATCGCCATCGGGTTGACGGTGAAGGTCTTGTAGACCTCGTCGTCGGGGGTGATTTCATCGCCCGGGATATAGGTGCTGCTCGTGTGGTCGACTTCTTTGAGTTGCTCGAGGAGTTCGATTTCGAGGCCCAGGAGTGACGCTAGTGGCATCGCGGTTTGATGCGCTCGTTTCATGGGGCTGGCGGCGACGTGATCGATACCTTCGTGCTGGAGGAAGTCGGCAACGGCTTGGGCCTGCTGATGGCCGATGGGGGCCAGCTCGGGGTCGGCCGTGCCTTCGCCTTCGCCCCGCTCGTCACGAACGGGTCTGGCGTGGCGAATAATGATCAAATCCATTCCTCGGTTCTAGCGGAGTCGATGGTGAATCGTGTACTCCACCCGTGAACTCCCACGGTTGATCGATCGCTTCCACGCACTCACAGATCGAGCCGCGCTCGCCGATAGGAGCGGGTGACGGTTGACGAAGAATTTACCGAACAGTTCAACTCGGCGGTAGCGGAGATCAACGCGCGCAATCGGCAGTCGGCAAAAGCCGATGATGAGCGCGCGAACCTGTGGCTCACCCACCACTGGGCCGATCAGTACGACCGCTGCGCGGTTGTTGGCGGTCGTCACGTTTGCCGACGTTGTTTGGTGTTCTACCCGTTGTCGGCGCTGCTCGTGCTGCTCAGCTTTCTCGGCATTGTCCCTTGGCCCGGCGGCTGGGATACGGCAATCATCTGGACCCTGTCGGCGATTGGCTCGCTCGACTTCGCCAGCGAACAACTCGGCATCACGTCGTACCGTCCGCGCCGCCAGGTGGGAGCGACGATCCTCATCGGCATCGCCTTCGGTCGAGCCGCTGGCATCGAGCTGCAGGACCGTTGGAGCGGGCAGTTCTGGGCCCCGCTCCTGACCTATGGCGCCCTGTGGCTTGCCCTGGCCGCCTGGGGAAATCGAAGCCGGTTCCGCGACACCGTCACCGAACCGACGAATACCTAGACGAGAAGCAGTAAGGCGAGCAGCAGCTAGACGACGAACAGGACGACGAGCAGCAGCAACAGCAGAACGGCGCTGCCGATTTGGATCGCAAGCTGTCTGTTGTGCCGCATGCGCGACTGGTTGACGCGCATGACCAACGACTCGTCGGTGAGGTCTTCGCGTGGCAGCTGCGCCGGAGCGGCGTCGTGAGCCGGCTCGGCGAGGGTCCAGCTCGACGGTGCAGCGTGCTCGTGCGTGCGAAGCGGTCGCTCTTCCGCGGTGACCTCCACATCTTGCGGTGGCAGGGCCAGCTCGGCTTGATCGATGCCATCGGAAACCTCGGTGGCACCGACGGTCTCGACCTCCGGAACCATCTCGACACGCTTTTTGGTGACACGGTCTTTGGTGACACGGTCTTTGGTGACACGGTCTTGACGGGGAGGGTCCTTCGGAGCCGGGTGGTCGGCCGCCGGCCTGACCCATTTGGTCGAGGGGGCAGCAGCGACGTTGGCCGACGCGTCGTTGTCGTGAAGTCGGTGCAGTTCGTGGGCCGCTCGGTCGATCTCTGCGAGCCCGATGGCCCAAGACTCGATGGCGCCTGGTTCGGTGCCGATCACGTGATCGCCAACCGTGGCGCCGGGGAGCACCCGGGTATAGGCCGGGGGACCGCGGAGATCGCC
>CBESNZ010000110.1:0-9519 GCA_965531045.1 uncultured Acidimicrobiales bacterium | reverse complement strand
GGCAGGGCATGGTGCTGGGGCCTCAACTACTGGGGGTATCTCGGCGACGGCACCAGAACCGACTCGAACGTCCCCGTACAGGTCATCGGCGGCCACACCGACTGGACCAGTATCGAAACGGGCGCCGCCAGCTGCGCCATCAAGACCACCGGCACCGCCTGGTGCTGGGGGTGGAACGGCAGCGGTCAGCTCGGCGACGGCACCGTTCTCAACTACTCCGACGTACCACTACAACTTGAATCGAACGTCGTGTGGGTCCAAGTCGCCGCCGGCGCGTCAGCCAGCTGCAAACGATCCCAGCTCGGGGTCGTCTGGTGCTGGGGAAACAACGAATTCGGCCAGCTCGGCACCGGCGACACGATCAGCCGCCCGAACCCAACGCCTTTGCTCATCGGCAACAGCGCCGCCCCCGGACTCGGATACTGGGACGACATCACCGCCGGTTCCCGGCACACCTGCGGCAGAAAAGCCGACGGCACCGTCTGGTGTTGGGGGTACAACGTCGAGGGTCGACTCGGCGACGGCACTACTACCAACGCAACGACACCCGTCCAGGTCGATGGCGGCCACACCGACTGGACCGCCATCGAAGCGGGCAGCGCGCACAGCTGTGGCCTGCGCAGCGATGGCACCGCCTGGTGCTGGGGCGACAACAGCAGCGGCCAACTCGGCAACGGCACCACAAACGACTCGAGCGTGCCGGTACTCGTATCGGGCAACCACTCCTTCACGAGCATCACCACCGGCGACGCACACAGCTGCGCTGTCCGAACCGACAACGCCATGTTTTGCTGGGGCTCCAACAACGTGGGCCAACTCGGCGACGGCACCACAAACGACACCAACACTCCGGTCGCACCACTTGGCGGCGGCGCCTGGAAACAGGTCGCAGCCGGCGGCACCTTTACCTGCGCCATCGGGTCGAGCAATGCCGTCTCCTGCTGGGGCGACAACAGCAGCGGCCAACTCGGCAACGGCACCACCACCAACGCCCTCACCCCAACCGTCATCACCGGCAGCCTCTCGGGCTTCAACGCCGTCGACGTGGGCACCAGCCACGCCTGCGCCATCCAAACCACCGTCGATCCCAACGTCCTCTATTGCTGGGGCAACAACAGCGACGGCCAACTCGGCAACGGCACCACCACCAACGCCCTCGCCCCAACCCAGACCGGCGCCGGCACGCAATGGGTCATCGTCGCCACCGGCGACCGCCACACGCTCGCCATCGACATCTAAGCCCGCTGCGACCGGACGGCACCTTGGTGTGCAGCGTCGAAGCCCGAAGCCCGGCGGCCAGACGGCGAAGCTTGCGCTGACACAGACGTTGCGTCGCAAGGTCGAAGCCGAGCGTGCGTCGGCGGTACGGCGACGGATCGCCGAGTGCGAACAAAGATACAGTCCTCCTATGCGTCTTGTGGTTGCTCGTTGCACGGTTGACTATGCCGGGAAGCTGGCGGCGCATTTGCCGTCGGCGGTTCGGCTACTGATGGTCAAGGCCGATGGCTGCGTGGCCATCCACGCCGACGGAGGCGCATACAAACCACTGAACTGGATGAACGCCCCGAATCGTCTAACCGAGCATGAGGACCATTGGACCGTCACCAATCCAAAGGGCGAGACCTTGACCATCGCACTTGAAGAAGTGCTGTCCGACACGGCCTACGAGTTCGGGGTCGACCCTGGCCTGCAGAAAGACGGCGTGGAAGCGCACCTGCAAGAACTGCTCGCGGCCAACCCCGACAAGGTTTCCGACGGTCTCCGTCTGGTGCGACGCGAGTTCCCGACCGACATTGGCCCGGTCGATCTCATGTGCCGTGACGCAGACGGCAACGCGGTAGCGATCGAGATCAAACGGCGCGGCGAAATCGATGGCGTCGAACAACTCACCCGATACCTCGATTTCCTGAACCGCGATCCGCTGCTCCGACCCGTGCGCGGTGTCTTCGTGGCCCAGGAAATCAAGCCGCAGGCAAAGGTGCTCGCCGCCGATCGCGACATCGACTGGGTCGTCGTCGACTACGACGAACTGCGCGGCATCGAGTCAAACGAACTCAAGCTCTTTTGAACACCCCAGCCCTTCCGCAAATGTCGCGGCGAGTCGCCGGAGCGATCGGTTCGGGTTTGCTTGTCGGTCTGCTCGTCGTCTTGTGGCTTGCGACGTCGTTCTCGCAACGAAACCAAACCACCAACAACCTCTACGTTGACGACATTGCCGTTGGCAACCTCACCGAGAAGGACGTGCGCTCGACGCTCGCGTCCTCCGATGCCTCGCCCCGCATCGACCCCATCCACATCCGTATCGACTCGGACGAGCCGCAGGAGTTCACCGCCGAGCAACTCGGCATCGGTCTCGATGTCGGCGCCACCACCAGAGCGGCGATGGAACACACGACACCACGAGCTCCGTGGAGTCTGATCGGTTCGTACATCGGAAAGAACCGAATCGATTCGATCCTCACCATCGATCGCACCGTCGCGGCCGAGTCCCTTCGCTCGTTCAATGCCATCGAGAATGCCGTCGAGCCGACGATGCGTGTCGACCCAGCGGGCGAGCTCGAAGCGGTTGCCGGCCGGGCGGGGCACGGCCTCGATATCGAGGACACCATCGACCAACTCGCCGCGGCGATCGGCAGCACCGGCCCGATCGAGATCGTCGGGGACGATGCGCCAACGTCACCGACGGTGTCCGATGCCGATGCCGAGGCCTTCGTCACCCAGCTGAACGAACGCACCGCCGAGGGCTTGACCGTCGTCGCCGAAGACTTCGAGCAACGCTTCCCGGCTTCGGCGATCCGTTCCTGGTTGACCATGGATGCGACCGACGGCTCCATCAACCTCGGCATCGACGAGGACACCGCGTTGGCCGGCCTCGCCTTCGGCTTCGGACCATCGGTCCCGGGCGGCGTCGATGCATCGTTCGACATCGTCGATGGCGTCGTACAGATCGTCGGCGGCGAACCCGCGGTCACCTGTTGCGAGAACGACGCGCCGCAAGCGGTACTGGAAGCGGTGGCGGCCGGGCGAAAGACCGCCACATTGCAGCTGAAGGTAGAGCCGCTGGAGCACGGTCGTGAGTGGGCCGATTCACTCCAGATCGTCGAGCCGATCGGCGAGTTCACCACCAGCTACACGCCGGGACAGTCACGGGTCACCAATATCCGCCGCATCGCCGAACTCACCCAGGGCGTCGTGATCGAACCGGGCGAAACGTTCTCGGTGAACGACTTCGTCGGCCGGCGGACCATCGAAAAGGGGTTCGTCGGTGCCGGCGTGATCTACAACGGCATCTACACCGAGGATGTGGGCGGAGGCATCAGCCAGTACGCCACAACCCTGTTCAACGCCGCGTTCTTCGGCGGACTCGACTTCGGCGAGTATCAGAGCCACTCGCTACCGATCCCGCGATACCCCTACGGCCGCGAAGCGACGTTGTCGTTCCCCCACCCCGATCTCCAGATCGTCAACACCACCCCGTATGGGGTGCTGATCTGGCCGACGACGACCAACAGCAGCATCACGGTGCGGCTCTACAGCACGATCTACGCCACCGGCGTGCAGTCCGGCCAGACCGTCGGCGTGCAGGGAACGGCGTGCGACCGGGTCACCACATTCCGCGACCGCACGTACGCCGATGGCCGTACAGCGCAGGACACGGTGGTCGCGGTCTATCGACCGGCAGAAGGTTTCAACTGCGACGGCGAGCCGACGGACGCGTCCTTTGCGACCACAACCACGACCACCCCGCCTATTTTCATCCCACCGACGACGCAACGACCGCCACCGACCACCCAGCCGATCTTCATCCCGCCGACCACGCAACCACCGCCACCGACCACCCAGCCCGCGCCGACCACCAGTCAGCCGTGACCGCCCACAACTCGATCATCGTGCGCCTCGACAACCCGAGCCTCAGCGAGGATGATTGCGGCCTGACCGGGAGCAATTGATGAGTGAACAGCTGGAATACGACGACCGCATGTCCGACGCCGACAGCCTGATGTGGATCATCGAGCGCAACCCGATGTTGCGCAGCACGATCACGGCCGTCGCGGTGCTCGAGTCGACGCCAGACCGGGATCAGCTGCAGTGGCGGGTCGACCGAGCCAGCCGTTTGGTGCCGCGACTTCGCCAGCGAGTGGTCGCGAATCCAATGTCGATCGCACCGCCGCGGTGGGAGGTCGACCGCTGTTTCAACCTTGCGTACCACTTGCGCTGGACCAGCCTCGGTGGATCAGGCACCGTGCGCGACCTCCTCGACCTCGCCGAACCGATCGCGATGCAGGGCTTCGACCGAGCACGCCCGTTGTGGGAGTTCACGGTCGTGGAGGGCCTCGAAGACGGGGCGGCCGCGCTGATCATGAAGGTCCACCATGCGATCACCGATGGCATCGGGGCCGTCAAGATGATGCTCGAGACGTTCTCGCTCGACGACGGAATCCTCGATCGTGATGAACTCCCTCCCGAGCCCATCGCCCACGTGATGTCGCAGAAGGACCGTGTAGCCGATGCCGTCCACCACGAGGCGAAGAAGGGCCTGACCGAGTTCACGAAGGCGGCGCGAACCCTGCTGAGCGGCGACCTCGGCGAACCGGCCGATATCGCTCGGGAACTCGGATCGACCGCGGCGTCGGCAGGCCGCCTGCTGCAGCCCGCCAGCGAACCGTTGAGCACCGTGATGACCGATCGTTCACTCGGCATGCATTTCGACACGCTCACGCTGTCGTTGGCCGATATGAAGGCGGCGGCCCATCACGCGGACGCAAAGATGAATACCGCGTTCGTCACCGGTGCATGCCGAGGGATGTCGTACTACCACGACGCCCACGAGCTGCCGGTCGAAGAGTTGCGGATGGGAATGCCGATCAACCAGCGGTCACCGGATTCGGCAAACCAGACCGGCAACCAGTTCACGCCGGCGCGGTTTGTCGTACCCGTCGACATCGAAGACCCCGTCGAGCACATGACGGCGATCCGGAACCTGACCAGCCAAGCGCAGGCCGAGCCCGCCAACTCGATCGTCGAACCGATGGCGGGCGTGCTGCGCCGGCTACCCAAGCTCATCACCACGAATGTGTTCTCGCTCATGCTCACCGGCGTCGATTTCATGACCAGCAATGTGCCGGGGGTTCCGGTGCCGATCTACCTCGAGGGAGCTCCCGTAAAGGCGCAATTTGCGTTCGGGCCGCTCTCCGGAGCCGCGATCAACATGACGCTGCTGAGCTATGTCGACGACCTCCATATCGGTATCAACATCGACACCGCGGCGGTGCCCGATCCGGAACTGCTCATCGAGTCCCTGCAGCGGGGCTTTGACGACATCCTCGCCCTCGCCTGATCCACCGAAGTTCGCCGCTCGCGTAGCCGGGACACGAGGAGCGTCGGTACGGTGACCGGGTGACCAGTTCCGTCGATCGCGACTCCTACGACGCCATCGTGGTGGGAGCAGGTCCGGCCGGATGTGCGGCGGCCCTCACGCTGCATCGAGCCGGCAAGCACGTGGTCGTCGTCGACAAGGCGACGTTCCCTCGTGACAAGATCTGCGGCGACGGACTCACCGCGCTCGCGCTGCGGTTGCTGGATCAGCTCGGTCTCGATCCCGACTCCGTCGAGACGTGGCGCCGGGTCGAGACGTGCCGGGTGGCCGGTCCTGACGGCCGGTCCCATACGTTCCCGTTGCCGTCGGGGCAGGGACAGTTCGCAGCAATCTCTCGACGCATCGACCTCGATGCCGCCTTGGTGCGCCACTGCGTCGCGCAAGGGGTCGAGATCCGTGAAGGTAACGGCGTGGTCGATGCCGCACCCGATACCGAAGCCCTCGTCCTGACCCTCGACGACGGCACCGTCCTTCGAGGTTCGACCGTGATCGCGGCGGACGGCATGTGGTCGCCAGTCCGCAAGCTCCT
Source organism: uncultured Acidimicrobiales bacterium (assembly GCA_965531045.1). GTDB lineage: Bacteria > Actinomycetota > Acidimicrobiia > Acidimicrobiales > SHLQ01 > CBESNZ01. Next base: position 3,613 of record CBESNZ010000110.1, on the reverse strand, counting down.
CGGCACCCCAACACCGATCTACCGCGGCGAGTTCCATGCCGCGCGGCAGTACTTCACGAACGTCGGCGACGCTGCGAACGACGACCTTTGGGTCTGGTTCGACGAGGATCTGTTGCCGGGGTACATCTGGTCGTTTCCGTTGGGAAATGGTCGGGCGAATGTTGGCTTCGGGGTTCTACGAGCCGGACGCGACGGCGAACTTCGCCGGGGCAAGGAGCTCGCCGGTCTGTGGGCCGATGTCATCGAACGTCCCCATGTCCGGGCCGTACTCGGCCCCGACGCCCAGCCGGAAGGCCCGCACCGGACATGGCCGATCCCGGCCAGGGTCGACAACGTCGAGTTGAGCAACGGGCGTGTGCTGTTCGTCGGCGACGCCGCGGCAGCGACCGACTTGCTGACCGGCGAAGGCATCGGTCAAGCGCTCCTCAGCGGAATAGAGGCCGCTCGGGCAGTTGCTGCGGGCGGAACCACCGTCGAGATTGCCGGCCGCTACGAAACCGCGCTTCGCTCCCACCTCGTATCGGATCACAAGATGTCGGCGTTGCTCAGCAAGATCCTCGCAACGCCTAGTGGAGCGCGATTTGCCTTGTGGGCGGTCGATCGCAACGGCTGGACCCGGCGCAACTTCGCCCGATGGCTGTTCGAGGATTACCCGCGTGCCCTTGTCGTCACGCCGCGCCGCTGGCAACGCGGCATGTTCTCCCGCCCCGGCGCCTTCCAATCCCCCGCCCCACAAGATTTGTGAGGGATTTGCGGGACCGGGTGCCACGAATCCCTCACAAATCTCAGAGTTCGTAGCTGGTGGATTGGGCGACGGTGCGGATGGCGAAGCTGCTTCGCAAACGCGACACCCCGGGCAGAATGGCCAAATGTGAGCGGTGGATTCGTTCGTAGTCGGCAACGTCGGCACACTCCACGTGCACCAGGTAGTCGGCGTCACCCGCCATCAGGTGACAGCTCCGCACCTCCGGCACCTGCGCCACCTGCGCCTCGAATTGAAGCAACAGCTCCTCGGCCTGACTGTTGAGCGAGATCTCCACGAACACGGCCGTGGGCCGGCCGATGGCCACGGGATTCACCAACGCGACGTAGCCAGAGATGACCCCGCGTTCTTCCAGCGAACGGATGCGACGCAGGCAGGCCGATGCCGAGAGGCCGACCCGAGTCGCCAGGTCGACGTTGGTCATGCGGCCATCTTCTTGCAGCACATTGAGAATGCTGCGATCGAGCGAATCAACTTCTATTTGCACACGTATCCCCCGCGTTTTCTGCTTTCATCGACCTTTTCTTGCAGAAACTGAGCATAGAGCGCACGAACTTGCAAGCACCATCCGCCGGAGTTTCCGTACGATGAAGAGCAGGGCAGGTGCTGCCCGAACGAGAGAAACAAAGAGGTGATCCAGCGTGATTATCGGTGTCCCCAAAGAAATCAAGAACCTCGAATGTCGGGTCGGACTCACCCCGGAGAGCGTTTCCGAGTTCGTTCGCGCGGGCCACACCGTGTATGTCGAGACCACTGCGGGCCTGGGCATCGGCGCCGGCGATGCCGGCTACGAGGCCGCGGGGGCCAAAGTGCTCGAGAGCGCGGCCCAGATATTCGACGAGGCCGAGATGATCATCAAGGTCAAGGAGCCCCAGTCCGTCGAGCGGGCCATGCTGCGCCCCCGCCATCTGCTGTTCACCTACCTCCACCTTGCGCCCGACGCCGAGCAGACCGCCGACCTCGTCGCCAGCGGTGCCACCTGCATCGCGTATGAAACCGTCACCGACAACGCCGGCGGCCTCCCCTTGCTTGCGCCGATGAGCCAGGTCGCCGGCCGCATGTCGGTACAGGCCGGGGCCCACGCGCTCGAGTCGTCGCAGGGCGGCGCAGGCCTACTTCTGGGCGGCGTGCCCGGCGTCGCCCCCGCCAAGGTCGTGGTGATCGGTGGCGGTGTCGTGGGCGAAAACGCCGTACAGATGGCCGTTGGCATGGGCGCCGACGTCACCGTGCTCGATCGCAGCCCCGCAGTGCTCGAGGCACTGTCCCAGCGCTTCGATACCAACATACGCACGATCTATTCCACCGCCGCGGCGCTCGAGCAGTTCGTTCTCGATGCCGACCTCGTCATCGGCGCGGTGCTCGTCAAGGGCGCTCGGGCTCCGAAGCTCGTGACCGCCGACATGATCAAGGCAATGCGCGCCGGCTCGGTCGTCGTCGATGTGGCCATCGATCAAGGCGGATGCATGGAAACGTCGCACCCCACCACCCATCAAGACCCCACCTTCGTGGTCGACGGCGTCGTGCACTACTGCGTGGCCAACATGCCCGGCGGCGTGCCCCGCACATCCACCTATGCGCTCAACAACGCCACGCTGCCCTTTGCGATGACCCTCGCCAACAAGGGCACCAAGCAGGCCTTGCTCGACGATCCGCACCTGCGCAACGGTCTCAACGTGCTGGGCGGCCACATCACCGAAGCCGCTGTCGCCGAAGCACTGGGCTACGAGTACGTCAGCCCCGCCGACGCCATCGCCACGCTGTAGGCGCACGCCAGCCGGTACCTTGGGCGGTCGATGACGACGTCCGCCCAGAGGCCAACCCGGTCGACCGAACTCGGTACGAGGCGCGAAACCGCGGCAGCGTTCGTCCGAATGGGTTCCCCTCGGCTGCTCATCGCAGCCACGGTAGTGACCCTGGCCACCAGAGTGCTGACCGCGCGCTGGGGATGGATCGATCTCCTCCTCGTCGCACTCTCCGTGACCTTGACCGGTTTCGTCGAGTGGGTGATTCACCGGCATCTGCTGCATTGCCCCGCCGAGTCGTTCCGGTTCACCAAAATCGGCACCGGCGTCAGCCACCGACAGCACCACATCGACCCGCCCGACCTCAACCATCTCGTGCTCTTCGCCAAGGACGCAGCCCTGTTCCTCGTGATCCTGACCGCGGGCACCGCCGTGTGGTCGATACCGCTGACCGCTCTACTCGCACAAAACGTGCTTCCCCATTTCCTCACGGCGCTGCTGGCGGGGTACGCCGGGCTGCTGCACTACGAATGGGTACACCTGGCCTCGCACACCAAATACCGTCCGACCAATCGCCTGCACGCACGGTTGGTACGCAACCACCGGCTCCATCACTATCGCAACGAGCACCAGTGGCTCGGGGTCACATCGAACCTCGGCGACCGAATCCTCGGCACGTTGCCGCGGGTGAAGGGCGACGTGCCGCTCTCCGACACCGCTCGCAACCTGGACGGGTAGGTCAGGCGGTCGGCGACGTTTGTGGTTCGCGAGCGATCTGCGCGCGGTCGAGACTGCCGATCTCTACCCCGTTGGCGAAGCGAACCCGGTAGCGAATCCACGTGAGTCCAACGGAAACAACAACCTTGCCCGGTGTGTCGATCGGGACGCCGGGGAGGTCTTCGGCTGCATAGACCTTCTCGCCACGGCGGAGGTACTCGGGATTCTTCTTGGCCACCGTCCCACTGTATTCCCCCGACCCGCCGCTTGCTTACACCGGCCCCTTGCGTTCGGCCGCGGTGTTGGGTTGCTGTGCCGGGTTGCTGAGCTTTGGGCTCTACCCTGTCCACCGATGATGAAGCGCAACGCTGGTGCAAGGGCCGATCTTATT
>CBESNZ010000109.1:0-9531 GCA_965531045.1 uncultured Acidimicrobiales bacterium | reverse complement strand
GGCATTTGTCGGTGTGTTGGAGCAAATGGGCGCCGCCGTCGAGATGACCGATGCATCGACCACCGTCCACGGCACGGGCTCGCTCCGAGGCGTCGATGTGAACCTGCGCGACTTCTCCGACACGCAACCGACGCTGGCAGTGGTGGCAGCGCTCGCCGAGGGGCCGACCAACATCGACGGCATCGGGTTCATTCGGGCGAAGGAGTCGGATCGCATCGGCGCGGTCGCAGCCGAACTCGTTCGGCTCGGTGTCGGCGCGCACGAACTGCCGGACGGGCTTCGAGTCGAGCCCGGTCCCGTCGTGGCGGGTGAGGTCCACACCTACGACGACCACCGAATCGCCATGGCGTTCTCGTTGTTGGGGCTGACCCGCCCGGGCATTACGATCCTCGACGCTGGTTGTGTCGCAAAAACCTTTCCGACCTACTTCGAGGTGATCGATCAGCTCCGGATACAGAAGGGCCCAGCGGTGAACGACGAGGAACCCGAGCATGACCTGCTGGTCATCGCTATCGATGGGCCGGCCGGCTCCGGCAAGTCGACGGTCGCGAAGGCCGTCGCTCAGCGACTCGATGTGCCGTACCTCGACACCGGTGCGATGTACCGTTCGATTGCGTTCGCTTGCATCCAGCGCGGCATCGATCCGTTCGACGACGACGCGGTGGCCGCCGTGGCGCGCGACGCCGACATTCTCATCACCGACGACGCGGTGCGCGTCGATGGTATCGACGCCACAACCGAGATTCGTGGGCCCGAAGTCACGCGCGCCGTCTCTGCGGTTGCCGCGAACGAGCGGGTTCGAGAGCAGTTGGTGAGTCGACAGCGCGAATGGGCCAACCGGCGCGGCGGGGGAGTGATGGAAGGCCGCGACATCGGAACCGTCGTCTTCCCCGACGCTCGCCTCAAGGTGTTCCTCACGGCATCGGTCGAGGTCAGGGCAAGGCGACGAGCCAAGGAAGTCACCGATCTCGACTACGAAACGGTGGCGGCGGACATCGTGCGTCGAGATGCGCACGACGAAGGCCGTGATCACAGCCCTCTGACCCAGGCGAGCGACGCCATAACGGTCGACACGAGCGACCTGTCCATCGACGAGGTGGTCGAAAAGGTTGCGTCACTTCTCCATGATCGATGAACATCGATGAAGACAGACCGATGACGACTGCTGAGCTGCCCGATGCGGGCGAGTTGGGCGGCGTCATGACCCGCGGCGACAAGGTGTTCTATCGCATACTGCGGGTACTGCTGAACGGCGTCATGAAGGTGTACTTCCGCCACAAGGTGGTGGGGCGACACAACATCCCCAAGTCCGGCGGCTTCATCCTCTGCCCCGTGCACCGCTCGTACCTCGACACGCCGATCGTCACCGTCATCACGCCTCGGATCATGCGGTTCATGGGCGGCGAGAAGTTCTTCTCCAACGCCTTTGCCCGATGGTTCCTGAACGCTATGGGCGGGTTTCCCGTCGAGCGATCCGCTGCGGACCGGGGTGCGATAGCCATCGCCCAATCGATACTCGAGCGGGGCGAGCCGTTGGTCATGTTCCCCGAGGGAACTCGGCGAGATGGTCCCGTGGTGCTGCCGGAGAACATGCGCGATGGCCCGGCGTTCGTCGCAGGCCGGGCGCAGGTGCCGATCGTTCCCATCGGCATCGGTGGATCGGCGCGCGCGTTGCCGCGCTCGGCCAAGTTCGTGTTTCCGCGGAAGCTGGCCTTTGTGATCGGTGCACCGATTCCTCCACCGGCGAAGGTCAACGGCCGGGTTCCGCGCAAAGCCGTCGCTCGCCAGACCGAGGTCCTGCGGGACGAGCTCCAGCGGTTGTACGACGAGGCACAGGCACTGGCCAAGTAGCGCTTCGGGTGGAGGTTGGCTCTAGTCGAGGTTGGCCAGCACGTCGCTGGCGTGAAGCTGGCGATCGTGGGGCCGGTTGGCGTTGTCGACCGGACCGCCGAACGCCAAGGTCGCGAAGCCGTCGATCGCCGCCAACAGATCGCGCAGGTTGCGCGGCGGCGGAAAATACTCGTCCTCGTCGGTGATACGGACCTCGTCCACACCGTTGGCGGGTGCCAAACGTTCGATGACGGCGTTCACCAACTCCTCGGGCGCCGATGCGCCTGCGGTGACACCGACCGTGCCGGTGAGGTCGTCGGGGATTTCATCGGCGCTGTTGACCCGGTACACGCGTGGGCACCCGGCGTCGGTGGCGAGCTTGGCCAACGCCACCGTGTTCGACGAGTTGGCCGAACCGATGACCACCACGGCGTCGCATTTGGTTGCGATCTCCATGAGCGCCGATTGACGGTTGGTGGTCGCGAAGCACAAGTCGCTGCGGCCGGGCATCCAGAGGTCGGGGAACCGCTCCTTGGTCGCCACGAGGACCTCCTCCCAGTCGCGATGCGAAAGCGTGGTTTGGGCCAGCAGCGCAACCGGAGCGTCGATCGGGCCCAAGGCGCTGACATCGTCTGCGGATTCGACCCGATGAATCGCCTCGGGGGCGACCGCCATGGTGCCGACGGCTTCTTCGTGGCCATCGTGGCCGACATACACGATCTGGTAACCCTTGTTGGCCCGAACCTTCACCTCGTGATGGACCTTGGTGACGAGTGGGCACACCGCATCGACGACGTACCCGCCATTGGCTTGGGCCGCGGCAACCACCTCCGGGGCCGAACCGTGGGCCGACAACATGACGGGCGACCCCGGTGGCACGTCGCCGATGTCGTCGACGAAAACCACCCCCAACGCCTCGAAGCGCTGGACCACCAACTGGTTGTGCACGATCTCGTGGTAGCAGTACACCGGAGGCTCGAATGCTCGGACCATCCAGGCGAGGGCCTTGATGGCCATCTCGACGCCGGCGCAGAATCCGCGCGGCGCGGCGAGCAGTACGGAATCGACATTCACACAACCCAGCGTACTTGGCGACTAGCTTGGCCCCGTGGAGCGAACCGAGTTCCTGACCGCCACCGTCGATCAAATTGACACGGCCTATCAACGCGCAGTCGAAGCCGTGCGTCGGATCGGCGACCCCGGGTTCTCGGTCGGCATGCTCGACGCCGCCGATCGGCGACAACTCGCACAGCGTGGTCACTTCGTCGACTACACGCACGAGCTCGACTGGACCGCACGAGAGATCGGCGGTCACCTGGCCGACAGCGCGACCGTGTTCGGGGCGCGTATCAAGGTCATCCGCGACATGGACATGCCCAGCTTCGGCGAGTTTGTCACCGACGAACCGGCGAGACTCGAGCGTTACGCAGCGCTCACCTTCAGTGCCCTGGTCGATCGAATGGTCTGGACACACCAGTACTTGCGGTCCCAGATCGATGCCATAGAGGATGGCGACATCGACCGTATGGGTACCCACGAGCACGACGGCGAGATTTCGATCCGTTACATCCTCGACTACCTGCCCAGCCATATTGCCGATCACGTGGCGCACCTTCGGGCGCTCGCCAGTAGCGCCACCCACGCCTGACAAGGTCGTGGAAGCAAACGAGGCTGGCGTACCCCGGCCGGTCGACGACGCAGCGCTGACGGCCGAAGCCGCGTCTCTGGGGCTGCCGATGAAGGGCCTTCGGGTCGAGGCGCTCACCCACAATCCCCTCAACATGGTGACCGACGAGCTGCACCGAATCTCGTGGGACAGCGCTGACCTGCGAACGTCGGCGGTCCGCAAGGTGGTGACCAAGGGCGGCCAAGGCGAGGACCACTGGCGTCCGTCGGAGGATCTGCGCCACTGGAACTATTGGCGACGCGAGGCCGACGTCTACCAATCGGACTTGCCGACTCGACTCGGAGTGCCCGCGCCGAAGCTCCTCGGTAGCTTCGAGCGCGACGACCACGTTGTCCTGTGGCTCGAGGCCGTGACCGGAACGATCGGGACCGACTCGACCGTTGCCTCGCTCGGCGAGGCTGCCTACACCTTGGGTGCCGCACAAGGTCGCTCGCCGTTGCCCGACGACGGTTTCCTCAGCCGGGGCTTCGTCGCCGACTACGCGGCGTCCAAGCCGGCGCCGATGAAATTGCTGTACGACGACGCGGCTTGGCAGCACCCGCTGATTCAGCAGTGCTGGCCCGCGTCTCTTCGGGCGGACTTCCTCGCGATGTACGAGGGGCGATCCGAGCTGCATCAGATCCTGCTCCGCCTGCCGCGCACGGTTGCGCACCTCGATGTTTGGCCCAACAACATCATCGGTACCGAACGTGGCCCGGTGTTCCTGGACTGGGCATTCTGCGGTGACGGTGCGGTCGGCGAGGACATCGGCAATCTGATCCCGGACGCGGTGCTCGATCTCCTCATCCCGTCGCACGACCTCGCCGACCTCGAACACGGGGTCTTCGCCGCGTATGTGGCGGGTCTGCGTGACGTTGGTTGGACCGGCACAGCCGCCGAGGTGGAGCTGGCGATGATGGCGTCCGCGGTCAAGTACTACTGGCTGGTGCCGTTGTTGCTCGAGCGTGTTGATGCCGAAACCCACCTTGCGTACGGCGTACCGGCGGATCCAGTCCACTTGTACACCGAGCGGGGTGTGGCGTTGGCCCGGCTCGGCGAGTGGGCCAGAAAGGCGCTGGCCGCTCGGTACCCTTGCTAAGTCATGTCTACGCCCCGCGTTGTCGCTGTTACGCCGGACTCACCCGCTGCTCGCGCCGGTGTGATCGTTGGCGACGAGTTGCTCGCGCTCAACGGTGAGGCGCCCCGCGACATCATTCGATACCAAATGCTCACCGACGAGCCCGAACTGGCGATCGAGGTTCGGCGCGGCGGTCTCGAGCAGCTCGTCGAGGTCGTCAAAGGGGAGGGCGAGCCGCTGGGCATCGAGGTGCATTCCGCGCTGTTCGATCAGGTCCGGACTTGTGACAACCATTGCGAGTTCTGCTTCATTTACCAGCTGCCACCGAACATGCGCGACAGCTTGTACCTGAAGGACGACGACTATCGCCTGTCGTTTCTCTACGGGAACTACACGACCCTCACGCGGTTCACCGAAGCCGATCTCGAGCGCGTCATCACCGAGGGGCTCTCGCCGCTCAACGTCAGCATCCACAGCACCGACCCCGAACTGCGGGCCGAGATGCTTCGAAACCGACGGGGCGCAACCAGCCTCCGCTGGCTGCGACAACTGCTCGACTTCGACGTCGAGGTGCACGGCCAGCTTGTGGTGTGTCCCGGCGTGAATGACGGAGACGAGCTCGACCAAACGCTCGCCGGCGTCCTCGACCAGTACGCCGAGCTGGCGTCGGTGTGTGTGGTTCCGCTCGGTGTCAGCAAGTTCTCCAACGAGGGCCGGATGCGTGAACACACGTTGGCCGAGGCCGAGCGCGTGATCGACATCGTCGAACGCTGGCAGGAGACGTTCCTCGACACGTTGGGTCGTCGCATCGTGTACTTGGCCGACGAGTACTACCTGATGACGGGCCGGGCGTTTCCGCCCGCCGAAGCCTACGACGGGTTTCCCATGCACGAAGACGGCATCGGCATGGCCACCACCTTCGAACGCGAGTTTCACGGCGAGGTCGATGCGGCAACGGGTGTGGCCCCCGGCTTCTTCGCCTGGGTGGAGGGCGCACCCGCCGAGGGGTACCGATCGCCGAGGCAGGACGCCGACGCGTCGGGCGCGCAGCCGGTGGGCCTGCGACCCCGAGCCAATGCGCCGATCGGCATTCTGACCGGCACGTTGGGCGCCCAAGTCCTGGCGCCGCTCGTTGCGCAACTCGACCGCAACGACGTACGGGTCATCGCCGTGCAGAACCACTATTTCGGGGGGTCTACTTCGGTCACCGGTCTGCTGACGGGCGAGGATCTTGCGTCCACCCTGGCAGCCGAACCCGTCGGGCATCGCTACCTCCTTCCCGATGTCTGCTTGAGCAACGGCCGATTTCTCGATGGGCTGACGCCGAAGGATCTGCCGCGGCCCGTCGAGATTCTTCCGACCGACGGCATCGCGCTGCGTCATGCGCTCGATCCGTTGCCCACCGCGCCCCATTCCCGCGATATCCATTCCCGCGATACCTATTCCCGCGATACCTATTCCCGCGATACCTATTCCCGCGATGTAAGCGAGCACTCCCATGGCTGAACTCCCACAGGTCGTCATTGTCGGACGGCCAAATGTCGGCAAGTCCACGCTGATGAACCGCATCCTCGGCCGCCGCGAAGCGATCGTTGAAGAGCGCCCGGGTGTCACGCGCGACCGCAAGGTGGTCGAGGCCGACTGGAACGGCGTCGACTTCGAACTGATCGACACGGGCGGTTGGATGGCGGGCGGCGACGCCCTCGACGAAAAGGTCAGCCGTCAGGCCGAGAAAGCGGTGGAGAACGCCGACGTGGTGCTCTTCGTCGTCGATTCCACGGTCGGGGTCACCGAGGACGATGCGCGCGTCGCCGACGTACTCCGTCGGGTCGAGACGCCGGTGATCGTCGTTGCCAACAAGGTCGACGACTTGTCGCACGAGGCGGCGATCTGGGATCTGATGTCGTTGGGCTTCGGAACACCGCTGCCGCTCAGTGCGCTGCACGGGCGCGGCGCAGGCGATCTGTTGGACCTCATCGTCTCGCACCTTCCCGAGCCCGAGATCGACGAGACGATCGAGGAGTTGCCCTCGGGAGACGAACAACGGCTGTTCTCGGTATCGATCGTCGGCCGCCCGAACGTGGGGAAGTCAACGCTGTTCAACCGCCTCATCGGGGAGGATCGAGCCGTGGTCCACGATCGTCCCGGTACGACGCGGGACGCCGTAGACACCGTCGTCGAGACGCCGAATGGCCCGGTGCGGTTCATCGACACCGCCGGAATGCGCCGTCGGGCCAAGATCGATGAAGGGACCGAGTACTACTCGATGGTCCGTGCGCTCAAAGCGGTCGATGGCGCAGATGTTGCGCTGCTGGTCATCGACGCCACCGTTGGCGTGACCCACCAGGATCAGCGGTTGGCCGAACGCGTCGACGCCGCCGGCTGCCCGATCGTCGTCGTGCTCAACAAGTGGGAGTTGTTGGATACCGAGGCGCGCGAGGAGGTGGCGTACCAAATCGAGCGGAAACTTCACTTCATCGGAGACGCACCGACGCTGCGATTGAGTGCGCTCACCGGCAAGGGCGTCATGCGCCTCTGGCCCGCGCTCGCCGGATCGATCGACGACTACTCGAAGCGTGTTCCGACCCGGAAGGTAAACGAGGCGATTCGTGCTGCGCAGTCAGCGCAGCCGGCGCCGGCCGGAGCCCGGGTGTTGTATGCGACCCAGGGCGCAACCGATCCGCCGACGTTCACGTTGTTCATCAACAAGGAGTTGCCGCATACCTACGTGCGCTACCTCGAGCGGTCGCTGCGCGAGAAGCTCGGTTTCGGATCGACGCCGATCAAGCTGCGCATGCGCAAGCGCAACGAGTAGTCGGCGTCAGGCGCACTTTCCGGTTCGGTAGAACGCTCCGCCCGAACCCCAGGGCGAGGCGACCACCACGATGGTGATGGTCACCTTGGTTTTTGGAGCCACGTAGAAGCGGCCGCTGCTCCAACGCGGGTCGGCGTAGGCGGTGTCCGCGTCGTCGGTCCACACGCCCGTCCCCAGATTGGGGACCGTGGTTGTTGTGCCGCAGCTGACGCCGTCGGCGAAGATCTCGAAGATGTCGCCGGTCAGGTACCCATCGGTGACATCGACGAAGCGGCCGGAACCACCGCCGTTGACGCTGACGGACACGGCGGTGCTGCCCGTACCCGAGAAGCTGAACGACTTCCACTTGTCGGTCTTTTGCACCGTGCACGGCGAACCGTTCGCCGCGTAGGCAGGGGAGTTCAGCGAGGTGATCACGGGCGCGGTCCATGCAAGGGCCGTTCCCACCGCTGCTTTTTGCAGCAGCGATCGACGCGTGAGGTCTTGTGCCATTGACCGGCTATCGGCAAAAAGTCGCCTCCACGTGAGCGCAGGGCCGTAGGAGGGGCCAAAAGTCCCAGAATAGGGTTCTCGGCCGGTCACGCGCAGGGTCCGACGGCCTCCGCCTGATGTGTCGAACGCATGAACATCGACACGTTGCCTCCGTACGGACCCCTGAGGGCCGATATGCTCTCTCGAAGGAGCATCACCTGTGAGCACCGCAATTCTCATCGCACTGGGGCTGGTTTGTGCCGCCGCCGGTATCGCCTGGTTCCGTTCGGCCAGGTTGCGTTGGCGCTTCCTGCACACGATCGAACGCGACGACACCAACTCCGAGGCATTTGCCCTGGCCGAGGGAAACTTCCGCCGCGAGGCGCACGCCGGCTTCCTGTATGCGTTGCTCAGTGTGGCGTCGCTCGTCACCGCATTCGGTGGCAAGGCCGAGAACGCCGTGATCTTCGCGGTGGTGGCGTTGCCGGCATTCGTCTCGTTGTTCTGGGCGCGCAGCGCCGTGTTCGATGCCAGACTCACCCGTCAGCGGTTCGATCTCGAACGGCGGGCCGAAGAAGCGTTGGCCCAGGAAGATCTTGCTCCGAAGGCATGGGCCGAGCGCCTCGCGCCGGCCGATCTGCCCGACTTCACCGGATTCGAGGTCGGAAGGGTGTACCAAGCCGGTTCCGGTCTCATGGCCGGCGACTTCTTCGACGTGTTCCGCGTCGACGACTCGCGCATCGCCGCACTCATCGGCGACGTCTCGGGCCATGGCATCGAGTCCTCGATCACCGCCTTCCAGGCGAAGTACCTGTTGCGAGTGTTCCTGCGGCAGTTCCGCGATCCGGCCCAGGCGCTGGAAGAACTCAACCAGCAGTTGTCCAATATCGACCGCAACGAGGAGTTCATCTCGCTCGTGGTCATCGTGTTCGATACCGATGCCGGCACCCTGCGCTTCGCTTCGGCCGGCCACCCGGCGGCATGGTTGTGGCACGAGCTCGAGGTGCAGCCGTTGCGGGCGACCGGGCCGTTGGTCATGCTCGACCCGAAGTCGACCTACTTCAGCCGTGAGATTCCGATGGCGATGGGCGACTTCGTGCTGCTGTACACCGACGGCCTCGCCGAAGCTCGTCGCGGTGACGAGCAATATGGCGAAGACCGCATCGCCCAGGTCATGAAGCGCGATCCGGGCATTGCCCCAGACGTGTTGTGTAAGTCATTGCTCGATGCCGGGCGCGACTTCGCAGGCGGCAAAATCGACGATGATGTGGCCATCTTGGCCATTCGTCGAACCTGAGCAGACCTTCCTTGGGTAGCAGCTGATGCCCTGGTGCGAGCCGTGCACCCGGTTCTACAACCCCAACTCGCTGGACGCCGATGGCGCATGTCCGCAGTGCGGTGAAAAGCTTAAGGCCGATGAGCACGCACAGGTAGCGGCCGAACCGGCGCCGATCAAGGTGCCGTGGCATTTCTGGCTGTTGCTCGCCTGCGCCACGGTGTACCTGGGGTGGCGGCTGGTGCAGGGCGTGCTCTGGCTTTTCGGCTGACCCAATATCTCGTTGACGAGATACGAAGAAACGGGTGGGAGCGGCCCGGCCCACCCCTAAACTGATCCGGTCACGGGCTGTGGCGCAGCTTGGTTAGCGCGTCGGTCTGGGGGACCGAAGGTCG
>CBESNZ010000108.1:0-9541 GCA_965531045.1 uncultured Acidimicrobiales bacterium | reverse complement strand
TCACCGGCGGGTCCGTCACCGGCGGGTCCGTCACCGGCGGGTCCGTCACCGGCGGATCCGTTACCGGCGGATCGGTAACCGGCGGCGCACTGACGTCGACCCGAACGTTGTCTTCGTCACTGCCCCCCGGGCCGCGCACCACAAGTCGCACTCGATAGCGGCCGGCGGTGGCATAGGTATGACGAGGGTTGGCCTGGGCGCTTCCGGTACCGTCACCAAAATCCCACTCGTAGGAATCGATGGCGCCGCTTGAAGCGTTCTGAAACGAGACGTCGAGCCCCGACGCAGCAAAGGTGAATCCGGCGACCGGGGACGGCACGGACACGGTGACGTTGCGGGATTTGGAGTCGTTGCCGGAGGCGTTGCTGACGGTGAGTTGCACCGGATAGGTGCCGCTCGCGGCATAGGTGTGCGTCGGGTTCGCAGCGGTGCTCGTAGAACCATCGCCAAACGTCCAGAACCAGCTGGCGACCGCGCCATCGGACGTATCGACAAACGTGGCGGTCAGATTGTCCACCGCCGCGACTCGGAAGTCGGCCGACGGCACGGCGGGGTTGACGACGATGTCGACGAACGTCGAACCCGTGCCGCCTTCGTTGGTGGAATCGAGTCGAATCCGATACGTGCCCGGTGTACGGAATCGGATCTCGAGATTGCGGGTGTTGACCTTGCTACCGTCCCATAGGGTCCAGACCTGCGAGTCCGGGTCGTTTGTCGACGCCTCCTCGAAGAACACCCGTGTTCCCTCGGCGACGACGGTTCCGGGTGAAACCGAGATGACGGCCACCGGAGCGTCGGGAACGTCCGTTACCACGATGGTGCGAACAAACGAATCGCTGCCGCCCTTGTTCGACGCAGTCAGGCTGACGTCGTACCTCCCCGCGGCAAAGGCGTGCTGCGGGTTTTGGGCGGTCGACGTGGCGCCGTCACCAAAGTCCCAGAACCATTCGGACGGAACGTTCGACGAGGCGTCGGTGAACTGCACGGTCGCTGCTTGGCGCGGCGCACCCGGGTTGAAGGTGAATTGCGCGACCGGCGCCGGCGGAGCGACAGCAATGGTCACCTCGAAGGTGTCCGATCCGCTGGCGTTCGTCGCCGTGAGCCTTGCGGTGTACACCCCGGCTGACGCGTAGGCATGCTTGGGTGATTGGGCCGTCGACGTCGACCCGTCGCCGAAGCGCCACGCCCACGACACGGGGCCGTTGGCCGAGGTGTCGGTGAAGGAGATGGTTTCGCCGATGTCGGCGCTGGTGGTGCTCACGTTGAACGATGCAGCCGGACGCGGGCCGATGATGCTGACCGTTTGAACGGTGCTGTTGGATCCGGCCGCGTTGGAAACGGTGAGTCGCACGGGATAGTCGCCGACGGCTGCGTAGGCGTGGGCGGGATTTGCCTCGTTGCTCGTCGACCCATCACCGAAGTCCCATGCCCATGCGGTGGGACCATTTGTCGAACGGTCGGAGAAGCGAACGAGCGTGCCCGCCACGGTCTCGCTGGGACCGAAGTCGAACGCCGCCTCCGGGGCGGAACCACCCGGCACCACCTTGACGGTCGACGACGTCGTGTCGGAACCGATCTTGTTGGAGACGGCCAGCGTCACGGTGAACGTGCCGGCGGTTTCGAAGACGTGGTCGACGACCGCGCCTTGCGCACCGGCACCATCACCAAAGTCCCACACGATCGAGTCGGGCGAGTTCTGTGAGGTCGAGGTGAAGGACACGGCTTGGCCGGCCGTCACGGTCTCATGGCTCTGTTGGAATCGGGCGACCGGAGCAAGGGAAGGTTCGTTCACGACCAGCGACCATCTCGCCGTATTCGTCCCCGCCGAGTTCGCTGCCGTCAGCGTGACCTCGTAGGTCCCCGGAACGTCGTACACATGGCGAACCTGTCTTCCGACGAGGCGAACACCGTCGCCGAAGTCCCAGGTCAGAGAGGTCGGGTTGCCGGTTGATGCGCTGTTGAAGGCCACCGGTTGCCCGACGGTCGCCGAACTCGGAGCGTCGATCACCGCGACCGGCGCGTCGACCTGGCTGAGCACGCGGATAACCGCAGACTTGCTGTTTGCTCCGTCGTTATTCGCGACCCGCAACGTCACCGTATACGAGCCGGCGGATTCGAACCGATGCGTCGCCGTTGGTCCCGTCGCGGTTGCCCCGTCGCCGAAGTCCCAGGCCCAACTGCTCGGTTTGCCGGTGGAGGTATCGGTGAAAACCACCGCGGTGCCGACCTCGACGGGGTCACCCGAATAGACGAAGTTTGCCCGAGGCGGCACGGGAATGTCGGCGGAAAGCACCTGGATGCCGACCGACTGCTGGCTCGTCTCCTCGCCCCGATCGACGATGAGCGTGACGACGAACAACCCTTCGGTCTCCCACGAGGTGGTGATGGTGGGGCCGCTCAACGTTCGCCCGTCGCCGAGCAACCAGGTCCACGAGGTCGGGTCGCCCGTCGAGGTGTCGTTGAACGTGACCGACTCGCCCACGCTCACCACGGCCGAGCTGAACGTGAAGTCGGCATTCAGTTCTACAATGCCGTCGGTCGGCGTCGTATCGGTCGGCACCAGCGATGTCGCAGGAATCGTATTTTCGGGGACGATGATCTGGCTCGGGTCAGGAATCACCCTGTCGACTTGCGCGATCGGCTCGTCGGTCACCGGGTCGTCGTCGGTGTCGAGAACCGGCCGATCTCCAGCGCCGACGGCACCACCCTCCGTGCCACTGTCACCGTTGGCGCCATCGGCCCCGGTACCGCGTTCGGCGTTTCCTTGGTCGCTCCCACCGTTGGCCCCAGCCGCAACCGTGCTGCCATCGGAGTTGTCGACCCCGGCATCGGGTCCGTCGCCGGCGACGCCGAGTGCGCCGAGGGCTGCGACGGTGAACTTGCTGATGACTCGGAACCCGTCGGCGCTCACGACGGCTGCGAGCGATCCGTTGGGATCGTTCAGCCACACCGTGCCGTTCCGGGCAAACAACTCGAACGACGCGATTTGATCGACCGAGAGCCGACGGACGACGGAGCGCTCGGCAAGATCGACGACGACCACCTGCCGACCGGTGAAGTCAGGCACGAAGGCGAACCCGTCGGTGACGACCGGCGTACCGAGATTTGCGCCGCGGTTGGAGACTTCGACGCTGGCGCAACGGCCCTCGTCAAGATAGGCGACCTGAATACGCCCCTGATCCGGGTCGGCAACGACCACGTGCAATGCCGTGCTTGTTTCATCGCTGCCGCCGGCCGGGGTGGCGGTTCCGACCTCCGAGACGAGGCACGTCGCGTCGCCGAGGCCACCGGATGGTCGCACCCGCTTGATGACGGCGTCGCGGCGATCGACCAGGTAGGGCCGACCGCCGACGGTGAGCGTCGACAGTGCGTCGTCGCGTCTCCCGGAGCCGTCGAACCTTGCGAAGGTATCGCCCTCTATTCGGTAGAGGTCGCCGGACCCGGAGCCCACGCCCCAAAGCGCTCCGTCGTCGGCAACACTTGTTCCCTGCAGTTCTTCGTCGACCTCGGCGGTTGCGATGATTCCGGCGCCCAGGTCCACCGTCGACACGCTCGTTCCCTGGATGAGAAATCCGTGTCCCGGTCCGGCGACGATCGACGCCCGAGCACCTTCGAGTTCGATGGTTGAAGCGACTTCCAGGGCAACGCCGTCGATCAGGCTGGCGGCGGCGTCGTCAAGGCTCAAGGCGACCGCTCCCCCGCCGAGCGCGGCGGAGGACAACGACTGTCCGGGCTCGTTGACTTCGACACGGGCCGACACGTCGCCGGTGGCACTGTTGACCTGCACGAGTTCGCCGGTCGCCGCCGAAGTGAGCCAGGTACTCGGATCGAGGTACTCGACGCTCGCGGTGTCGCGGTCACCGGGGCGGAAAATCCAAAGCAGGGCAGCAGCAACGAGCAGCGCGGCAACAGCGCGCCCAGCCCAGATACCTGCAGTTCGCCTCGTAATGGTTCAGCCCTCCAACAGGCACAACACCGGCCAACCTCTGACCGGTACGACGATTGTCCCACGGGAAGGTGGAATTCGCCTTCGCGCGAAGCGTGACGAATTTAACCACGCCGCGTGCAGAATTCTACCCTACTGGCAAGAGCGCGACTACCCAGGTCAGTGTTGGACTTCCCATGTCGGCTGCGAATGCAGCAACGTGCGCAAGTCGCCGGGTCCATCGAGTTCCTGGGCCTGGGCGAGTTGCGCGGCCACCGACGCGGAGTACTCCGGCCGATCCATCGCTCGGAACACCCCGATTGGGGTCGGGCTGTGCGGTCCGGATGCCAAACGACTGATGGCGAATGCCGCGGAGGGGTCTGCTGCGGTCTCGTCGTGAATGACCAAAGCATCGGGCCCAACGTCGGCGATCTCGGCGACCGACGCGTTGCCCCGGTTGTCGAAGACCACGCCGCGTTGATCCTCGGCACCGAAGCGGATCGGCTGCCCGTGCTCGAGTGGAATCAACATGTCGCTTCGGGCGTCCTTGCGGGTGATGTCGGCAAACGCTCCGTCGTTGAACACATTGCAGTTCTGGAAAATCTCGACCAGGGACGCTCCCTTGTGGTCGTGGGCCCGTCGGAACATCTCCTGCATGTGTTTGCGGTCCATGTCGTGCGAGCGGGCGACAAAGGATGCCTCGGCGCCCAAGGCAACGCTGATCGGATTGAAGGGGGTGTCAACCGACCCGATCGGGGTCGACTTGGTGACCTTGCCGGTTTCGCTCGTCGGTGAGAACTGGCCCTTGGTCAACCCGTAGATCATGTTGTTGAACAACAAGATGTTGAGGTTGACGTTGCGCCGCAGCGCGTGGATCAGGTGGTTGCCGCCGATCGACAGCATGTCGCCGTCGCCGCCGACGACCCAGATATCGAGGTCGGGCCGGGCCAGCGCCAGCCCGGTTGCGATCGCCGGCGATCGACCATGGATGCTGTGCATCCCGTAGGTGTTCATGTAGTACGGAAAGCGGGCTGCGCACCCGATACCGGAAATGAACACCGTGTTCTCGCGACGAACGCCGAGCTCGGGGAGCAGCAGCTGCATGGCGGTGAGGATCGAATAGTCGCCACAACCGGGGCACCAGCGCACCTCTTGATCGGTCGCCCAGTCCTTCTTGGTGGTTACGGGGATTGTTGTCATTGGCCCGCCTTCTCTGCGATCGCGTTGGAGATTCTCTCCACCAGCTCCCCTGCCGTGAACGGCTGGCCCTTGACCTTGCCGATGGCCACGGCGTCGACCAGAAACTCGGCCCGCAAGAGCCGGCTGAGCTGACCGGTGTTCATCTCGGGCACCAGCACGTGGTCGAACCGAGCGAGTTCAGCGCCCAGGTTGGCCGGAAACGGGTTGAGGTGGGTCAGATGGATTTGGGCTATTCGTTGGCCGCCACGTCGCAGCCGACTCACGGCGCCGGTAATCGCTCCCCACGTGGAGCCCCATCCAACGACGCAGACCGACGCGTCGACATCTCCGAGAACCTCGGCAGCAGGAATGTCGTCGGCGATTTTGGCGATCCGGGCCTGGCGTATGTCGGTCATCAGCTGGTGGTTCTCCGGGTCGTAGCTGATATTTCCCGTGCCGTCCTGCTTTTCGATACCACCGACGCGGTGCTCGAGTCCGGGCGTTCCGGGAACCGCCCATGGCCGCGCCAAGTTCTCGTCGCGCAGGTACGGCCAGAACACGGGATCGCCGTCTTCGTTCATCTGGTTGGTTTCGGTGGCGAAGTTGACCGAAAGATCGGGCAGTGCATCGATATCCGGCAGCAGCCACGGTTCGGAGCCGTTGGCCAAGTAGCCGTCGGACAACAGGATCACCGGCGTGCGGTATTTCGTGGCGATGCGGACGGCTTCAATCGCCGTATCGAAGCACTGGGCCGGGCTGTACGCAGCGATGATCGGCAACGGCGACTCGCCGTGGCGCCCATACATCGCCATCAAGAGATCTGACGCCTCGGTCTTGGTCGGCAAACCGGTCGATGGTCCACCGCGCTGAATATCGATGACGACCAGCGGGAGTTCGAGGCTGACGGCGAGTCCAATGGTCTCGCCTTTCAACGCCACCCCCGGGCCCGATGTCGTGGTGACGCCGATGTTGCCGCCGTAGCTCGCCCCGAGCGCCGCACCCACCGCGGCAATCTCGTCCTCGGCCTGCAGCGTACGAATGCCGAAATTCTTGTGCTTCGAGAGTTCGTGCAAAATGTCCGAAGCCGGGGTGATCGGGTACGACCCGAGGAACATCGGTATGCCGGCGAGCTGGCTCGCGGCGACAAGACCCCACGACAGTGCAGTGTTGCCGTTGATGTTGGTGTACGTGCCGGCGGGCAGCTTCGCCGGTTTCACGATGAAGTGATGCTCGCCCAGCTCGGCGGTCTCGCCGTACGCGTGACCGGCGCGCAGGGCCGCCGTGTTGGCGGCGATGATGAGGTCTTTCCCGGCGAACTTCTCGTCGATCCACACCAGGGTCGGCTCGAGCGGCCGACTGTACATCCACGACATGAGCCCGAGAGCGAAGAAGTTCTTCGACCGCTCGGCATCGCGGGCCTTCACCCCGAGGTCCTTGCACACCTCTTTGGTGAGGGTGGTCATCGAGACGCGAATGAGGGTGTACCCGTCGAGCGTGTCGTCATCGAGCGGATTCGCCTTGTAGCCGGCTTTGGCCAGGTTGCGATCGTCGAACGTGTCCTGGTTGACGATGATCGTGCCCCCCAACTCCAGCCGGTGCAGGTCGGACTGCAGTGCGGCGGGGTTCATGGCGATCAAGACGTTCGGGGCGTCGCCCGGCGTGGTGATGTCGTGATCCGAGATCTGCACCTGAAAAGCAGAAACGCCCGCCAGTGTTCCGGCGGGCGCTCTGATTTCTGCGGGGAAGTCGGGCAGCGTGGCCAAGTCGTTTCCGAACAACGCGCTGGCGTTGGTGAAGCGATCACCGGTGAGCTGCATGCCATCGCCCGAGTCGCCGGCGAACCGCACGATCACCTTCGAGATTTCTCGAGCCCCATCTGAACTGATTGCGATATCGGTCAAGTCCGTGTCACCTCGTACGCTCGATTGGCCTGCTCCGCCAAGTGTGCACCATAGGCGCTCGTTGTCGGTAGACCCAGGTCAGATCAGGTTCGCGACGCGTCGTAGATCGCCGCGATCGACTCGCCGATCATCGCGTCGAATTCGTCATCGGTTTGTTGCGCACTGAGCCCTTCGCTGAGAGCTCGGGAGAAGCTCGCGATAACACCGCTGTTGCGGGACAAACGGTCGTTGGCCTCGGCACGGCTGTAGCCACCGGACAAGGCGACGACCCGCAGGATGGCGGGGTGATCGACGAGCTCGCGATAGAAGTTGTCTTCCTCGGGCAGGGTCAGCTTGAGCATGACCTGCTGACCATCGAGCTTGTTGGCGTGCTCGAGGATGCGGGCTTTCAAGAGCGCTTCCGCCTCGGCTTTGTCCGGGCTGTGAATGTCGATCTCGGGCTCGATGATGGGCATGAGCCCGTGGCCGAGGATCTGGCGGCCAACCTCGAACTGCTGGTCGACGACAGCGTTGACGCCGGTTTCGTTGGCCAGCTTGATGACCGAGCGCATCTTGGTACCGAAGACGCCGAGTTTGACGGCTCGTTCGAGGAGCGCATCGAGGTCGGGCATCGGCTTCATGATCTGGGCGCCGTCGACCTCGTCTTCGAGGCCCTTGTCGCACTTGAGGAACGGCACGACCTGCTTCTCGTTCCAGAGGTACGCGGCCGTACCCTGGCCGTCGATCTGACGATCCATGGTGTTTTCGAACAGGATTGCGCCGAGTATGCGATCGCCACCGAAACTCGGGCTGGTGATGATACGCGTGCGCATCTCGTGGATCTTGTCGAACATCTCGACGTCGCCGTCGTAGGTGTCCTCGTCGATGCCGTAGATCTTGAGCGCCTTCGGTGTCGAACCACCGCTCTGATCGAGCGCGGCGATGAAACCGTCGGCGGTTTGGATCTTCTGGAGCTGTTGTTCGTTCATGAAACTCGAGATACTTCCCATGTTGGTGATTCGGGGGCGCTGGTCAGGGTAGCCGCCGCCGGCAGTCGATCGTACCGGCGCCGGCGGGACGTGTCTTGGGCCCATTGGCCTAGCCGACCGGGTCACCGGTGGCGATGGGATCGATCTCGGCGATCACCGATGCCAACGCCTTCTCGGTGCGACGGCGGAGTCGCTGCGGGAGCACCCGGTGCGCCAGGATTTCGGTCCGGCTCACCGTCGCCCCTCCGGAACGATAGAACCGACGCGAGACGCGGCCGATGACCGTGACGTTGGCACCGGCTTCGAGTGCGAGCACCGTGGCATTGGGGTCGGCAACGCTCACCGGCACGGAGTCTGCGGTCTTCGCGTCGGCGTGCCCGTTGATGTCGAACTCTGCGACCAGCGCGCCGGACGGCAACGTTCGGGTCTGCGGGCCGCGGGTGACAACACCACGCACGACGGCGACGTTGCACGGTCCTGGCTGTGTTTGTTTGGGCTGTGTTTGTTTGGGCTGTGTTTGTTGCGATGACGTGGGCGTGAACTTCACAGGGGATCTCCTGCGTTGTCGGCCACCGTTGGCAGCCGGTCAGGAGGGGAAGTAGACCAACCGTACCGAAGCCCAGTGACAGTCTCGCCCGGCTGACGGCCGCGAGGTTACTACGCGAAGGTCCTAGTCGCCGGCGCGCTGGCGGGCGTCGGCAAAGTCGGGGGCCCGCCCGGCAATCCACCCGAAGAGCGCCCGGGCCCGGGGTCCCTGCCCGCTCCGCTCGTACAAATCCGCCAAGGCGTACCCGCGCCGCAGGTGATGCGGGCGCGGCCGTTTGGGCCGATTCCAGCCGGCCTCGAGCAACGCCAACGCCTCATCGAGGCGGCCTTGGTCCGCCAACGCACCGGCGGCCACGATGCGGCCTTCGACGACGAGGGAGGCGTTCGGCGACGCTTGTCGGAGTTCCTCCCACAGCACCTCGACGTCGCGGTACCGACCGAGCGCACGGTAACAATCGGCCAGGACCGGATGTTGTTCGGTGGTTCCGGTCTGGTCGCGGAACGCCTCGAGGTGCACGGTGGCAGCCTTCCACTTGCCAAGTCGGTACTCGATGAGGCCCTGAAGCTCACGGACAACCGCGACGTTCGGCGCGGCGTCCAATGCTGGTTTCAGGCTCTTTCGAGCGTCGCCGAACCGCTCGGCAGCAAACTCTTGGGACGCATTTTCGAGCGCCCGGATCAGCCGGCCGGCCTTTTTTGCGCCGACCGCCTTCGCCAAGGCGACCTCCGGCTCGGCGAGATCGAGCGGTACCTTGGGCATCGGGGTTCGTTCGGATGCGCCGGCGGGCTTGCGACTTCGTGAAGCGGGCTTCTTTGCCCGCCCGATCGCCTGACGGGCCTCCGACCGGAGTTCTTCGGTTCTGGCCTCGCGCTTGGCGCGGGCCTCGTCCCTCGCTGCCTGTTTGGCGTCCATCTCCGCCGTTTCCGCCGCTGATTTTGGCCGTTCCGGACGGGCGTTTCGGGCCTCGCGCTTCTCCGTCTCGGGGAGGAAACGTTCGTCATCGGTCAGGTTGCGGGTGCCC
>CBESNZ010000107.1:0-9575 GCA_965531045.1 uncultured Acidimicrobiales bacterium | reverse complement strand
GCCGTCGACCAGGTCGATCTTCGGCGGCTCCTGGCCGGGCTCATGGTGGTGGGCCTTCCCGTCGCGCTGGTGTACCTGCAGAACGACCTCGGAACCGTGCTGGTGTACTTGGCCATAACGGGCGGAATGGTGCTCGTAACCGGCGTTGCCCCCCGGAACCTTGCGATCGTGTTCTTCCTCCTGGTTGGCCTCATCGGCGTGGGGCTCGCGTCCGACCAACTCCAGGAGTACCAGGTGGCTCGGCTCACCTCGTTCCTCAGCGAGGACGTCGACCCCGACGACTGGCAGGCGCTGCGGGCCAAGGAGAACGTCGAACAGGCGCAGATCGCCATCGGCAATGGCGGCATGTTCGGGCAAGGCCTGTTTCAGGGCTCCCAGACGCGTAGCAACCTGGTGTTCGGTCAGGAAACCGACTTCATCTTCTCGGTTGTGGCCGAAGAACTCGGCTTCGTCGGCGCCGCGACACTGCTGACGCTGTTCGCCCTGCTGCTCGCTCGAATCTGGCGCATCGCCAACCTGTCCGCCGACCGCCTGGGCATGTTCATCTGCGTCGGGGTGTTCGCCATGTTGCTGTTCCACATCTTCGAATCCGTCGGCATGAACCTCGGGTTGATGCCGGTCACCGGCATCCCCCTCCCGTTCGTCAGCTACGGCGGCAGCTCCCTCATCACCATGTTTGCCGCAATCGGCCTGGTGCTGAGCGTCAACATGCGGAGATTCAGTTAGTGGGCGAAGCCCGCTAACTGACGGCGCCAGTCGTGCCGGCGCAGCCGGTGCGGGCGCCGCTCCTCTGTGTTTTCAACGCACTCTCGGCGTCGTCGCCGGCGGCCAACTTGTTGGCCGCTCGAGCGGTGTTGGGCTGCCGCCGGCTCCTTGGGCCTCGATGCTGCACGCACGGCGGCGTCCGGTCGCTCATCCTTCGCTTCCTCGTCTTTCACCTGTGGCTGGCGCCTTGCCGTAGGCAGGTAGCCCGGATTGGGCAGCCGTGGCCTTCACATGGCTGACGCACCACAAACCAGCCAGGCATCTTGTGGTGCCCTGCTGGCCGAAGGCATTGGCTGCCCCGGGTCGTGAGACGTCCGTCGGCATGGCGCCAGAACCAGGTGAGAGTCCAGGGTCCGACGGAGGAGGGCCCGGCTCGGCACCTTGGTGTGCAGCATCGGCTCCAAAGGAGCGCCAGCGACGACGTGTCGAGTGCGTCAAAGAACAACCGCGGCTTCCGTGGCTCCTCCACACGAACAGTGGACCATCTGGTCAGGACCCTGCACCACCGATCCGTCGCAAGCGACGGATCGCCGAGTGCGTCAAAGATACGCGCACAATGACGCAACGGGACCACTAGCCTGAGCGCACTATGGACTCGCTGTGGACACAGCTTGAGCCCCTCCTCGCCTCCGTACAGAAGCCTGCTCGTTACATCGGTTGCGAAGATGGCATGCAAGCTCCAGAACACGCCCCGCACAAGGTGGCCTGGCTGTTCACGTACCCCGACACCTACGAGATCGGGCTGCCCAACGCAGGCCTGCAGATCCTCTACGAGATCATCAACGAACGTGACGATGCAGTCGCCGAGCGGTCGTATGCACCCTGGACCGACATGGAGGCCGTGCTGCGGCGCGAGAAGATTCCCTTGTTCTCGGTCGACACGCACATGCCGGCCAAGGCGTTCGACCTCATCGCATTCAACCTGTCGGCCGAGCTCACCTACACCAACCTGCTGAACTGCATCGACCTCGCCGGCGTTCCGGTGCGTACTCGTGACCGCGACGATGCCGACCCGATCGTCGCGATCGGCGGCCATTGCACGTACAACCCCGAGCCCGTTGCCGAGTTTGTCGACATCGTGGTGCTCGGCGATGGCGAAGAGGTCATCTCCGAGATCACCGATGTCGTGCGCGAGTGGAAACTCGAGGGCAAGGCTCGCGGATCGCGCGAGAACATGCTTCGTGCGCTGTCACAGGTGCAGGGCGTGTACGTGCCCTCGCTCTACGACGTCAGCTACGACGGCGAGTTCATCGCCGAAGTGACACCGCGCTTCCCGGAAGTGCCCGCCGTCATCGAGAAGCGCACCGTCGCCGACCTCGCCGAATGGCCGTATCCGAAGAACCAGTTGGTGCCACTCACCGAGGTCGTGCACGACCGCCTCAATGTCGAGGTCTTCCGTGGATGCACGCGAGGCTGCCGGTTCTGCCAGGCCGGCATGATCACCCGCCCGGTTCGTGAACGGCCGGTCGACCAGGTCCGATCGATGATCCAGTCGGGTCTCGAGCGCACCGGCTATGACGAGGTATCCCTCACCAGCCTGTCCACCGCCGACTACTCCGACATCGACCGCGTCGTCGGCGAGACGATCGACGACCCCGCCAACTGTGGCCAGGTGTCGGTCGCATTGCCCAGCCTTCGGGTCGACGCGTTCACCGTGGGCGTGGCGGCCAAGATCCGCAACGCCCGTCGCACCGGCCTCACCTTCGCTCCCGAAGCCGGAACCTGGCGTATGCGGCAGGTCATCAACAAATTGATCCGCGAAGAAGACCTCTACGGCGCAGTCGAGTCCGCGTACTCGCAGGGCTGGCGGCGCATGAAGCTGTACTTCCTCACCGGTTTGCCGACAGAAACCGATGAGGACACGCTCGGCATCGCCGAGTTGGCCAAGAACTGTGTCGAAATCGGGAAGCGCCACACCAAGAGCGCCTCGGTCACCGTTTCGGTGGGCGGCTTCGTGCCCAAGCCCTTCACGCCGTTCCAGTGGTTCGGACAGAACACCGCATCCGAACTCAACCGCAAGATCGGACTGGTGCGCGACGCCACCAAACGTCAACACGGCGTGCAAATGAAATGGCACGACCCCAAGGCCACCCTCATCGAGGGCATCATGAGCCGCGGCGACCGTCGGTTGGCGCCGGTGATCGAGCACGTGTGGCGAGAGGGCGGCGTGTTTCAGGAGTGGTCCGAGCACTTCAACCACGACCTGTGGATCGACACCATGGCGGCCCACGGCCTCTCCGTCGATTGGTACGTACACCGGCACCGCACCGAAGACGAAGTGCTCCCGTGGGATCACCTCTCCGCCGGCTTGCACAAAGACTTCCTCTGGCAGGATTGGCGCGACGCACTCGCCGAGGTCGGTCTGCCCGACTGCCGGTGGACGCCGTGTTACGACTGCGGAGCGTGCACCGGATACGGCATCGAGCACATCGTTGCATCGGCGCAGCCTCCTGCGGGAGGCAGCCAGGGCACAGGCCAATCGTTGGCCACCGGGGGAGAAGTACCGGTGTTCCTCGGCACCAAGCCGCCATCGTCGAACGATCAGTTGCCGGTCGGGGCTCCTTGATGCAGTTGCGCATCCGCTTCACCAAACTCGGCAAAGTCCGTTTCACCAGCCATCGCGACGTTGCTCGCATCTGGGAGCGGGCACTGCGACGAGCGAAGCTGCCGCTTGCGTATTCCGAAGGCTTTTCGCCTCGCCCCAAATTGTCATTCGGTTTGGCACTGTCCACCGCGTACGAATCCGAAGCCGAGTACCTCGACGTCCGTCTCGCCGAGACCGTCGATACGACCGACCTCCCGGCCCGACTGAGCGCGCTACTGCCGGTCGGCATGGACGTCACGGCGGTCGCGGAGATCGAACGATCCGCAGATTCACTCCAGCAGGCGGTCACCAGCTGCCGCTGGGAGGTCGACATCGTCGATGTCGACCCGACAACCGCTGCCGACGTCTGCGCTCAGGCGATGGCAGCCGAAGAAATCGTGGTGACGCGCGAACGAAAGGGTAAGCAGATCATCGACGATCTGCGGCCCAACGTCGTGTCCCTCGAAATCACCGGGCCCACCGAGACCGGCTGCCGTTTGGTCGCCGTGCTCGGTACCCAGCCCCGAGCGCTACGCCCCGCCGAACTCCTGACTGCGCTCGAGCCACCGCTCGAAGCGGCCAAGATTCGGCGAACCCATCAATGGACGACATCGAACGGCGACCACCGCGAGCCCCTTGAGGCCGCATCGCCGTCCGCGCCAACCTCGGTTGGCGCGTCATGACAAGGAGTATCCGCAATGAGCGATTCCCAAGACCAACCAGCCCAGTCCGGCGCCACGCCGGAGCCGCGCCCGGAAGCGTCGCCTGACGCCGTTTCGAAGCCGCAGATCGGCGATAGTCGCCCCGCTCCGGCCAGTGCCGGTCAGCCGCCGGAGCAACGGTCACGAGGCGGCGAAAAGAGCCAAGGCGGCGAGTCCGGTGAGGGCGGAGAACGGCCGCCGGGAACCAGCCGGCGGCGTCGCCGCGGAGGTCGCGGCCGAGGTCGGGGCGGCTCCGGCGGAGGTCAGAATCGACAGGGTCAAGACGGCGGCGAACGGCAAGGCGGCCAGAGCGGCAGGGGCGGTCGCGGTGGAAGTACCCAGGGCGGCGGGCGCAATCGCAACAAGAGCACCCAACCGGTCGAAGCCCGCACGCCTGATGGTCCCGTCGAACTCGACGAGGAGACGTTGGCAAGCCGTCGAGGCCGCGCCCGAAAGGGTAAGCCGGTCGGCCGCTATCTCATGTGTGTGAGCAAGCGCGACGACGCCACCCAGATCGCCATCCTCGAGGGTCGGTCGCTGATCGAACACTACGTCTCGCGCCCGTCCGACGACGTCGCACAAATCCACGGGAACGTGTACATGGGCCGCGTGCAGAACGTGTTGCCCGGTATGGAGGCCGCCTTCGTCGATATCAGCACGCCGAAGAATGCGGTGTTGTACCGCGGCGACGTTGCGTGGAAGGGCTCATCCAACGATCGCCCCCGTATCGAACAGATGCTCAAGAACAAGCAGATGATCTTGAGCCAGGTCACGAAGAACCCGATCGCCCACAAGGGCGCCCGTCTGACCCAGGAGGTGTCGTTGCCAGGTCGTTTCGTCGTCCTCGTCCCGAACAGCTCCACCTACGGAATTTCGAAGCGGCTACCGGAGAGCGAACGGAAGCGCCTTCGCAACATTCTCGACCGGGTGAAGCCCAAGCAGCACGGTGTGATTGTCCGTACCGCGGCCGAGGACATCACGTCTGAAGAGATCGAACGCGACGTGCTTCGGCTGCTCGACCAGTGGGACCAGATCGAAAAGCTGGCCAAGAACACCAAGAAACCGCAGCTGCTCTACCGCGAGCCCGATCTGTCGCTACGCATTATTCGCGAAGAGTTCAACAAGGACTACCGCGGTGTCATCATCGACGACCGTGAGCTGTACGAAGAGGTGCGCGACTATGTCGCATCGATCATGCCGGGATTGGCCGAACGGGTCGAGTACTTCGATCGCTCGAAAGAACCGCTCAGCTTGTTCGAACGTCAACACGTGCACGAGCAGCTCATCAAGGCGGTCGACGAGAAGGTCTGGCTGCCGTCGGGCGGCTCGCTGATCATTCAGCACACCGAGGCGCTCACCGTCATCGACGTCAACACCGGTAAGAACGTCGGGTCGAAGAGCCTCGAACAGACGGTGTACGAAAACAATCTCGAGGCCGCCGTTGAAGTGGCACGGCAGCTACGGCTACGCGATATCGGCGGCATCATCGTCATCGATTTCGTCGACATGGAGGTTCGCAAGAACCGCGACGAGGTCATTTCGATCTTCCGGGACGCCCTCAGCCGGGACAAGACCCGAACCCAGGTGTACGACATCTCCGATCTCGGTCTGGTCGAAATGACCCGCAAACGCATCGGCGAGGGCCTTCTCGAGTCGCTTTCGCACACCTGCGAGAAGTGCGATGGCCTCGGGCACTATCTCGATGCCACACTGCTCGAGATGTAAGCGCGAAAGCCTCGGTCGCCCGCTAGTATGAGCAAGCTATGTACGCAGTGATTCACACCGGCGGTAAACAATACCGCGTGACCGAGGGCCAGACCCTCGAAGTCGAACGACTGGGCGAGCCCGGTACCGACGTCGATCTACGACCAGTCATGGTCGTCGACGGCGCAACGGTCCTTGCCACCCCAGGCCAACTTGAGAAGGCCACCGTGTCGGCCACCGTCGTGTCCGAGGGCCGCGGTCCGAAGATCAACGGGTTCCTCTACAAGAACAAGTCGAACAACCGCAAGCGCTGGGGACATCGTCAGACGTTGTCCACCATCGAGATCACCGGCATTTCGGCCGGATAACGACGAGAGACCGGAGCTCCGATGTCAAAGACCAAAGGCGGCGGTTCAACCCGTAACGGCCGCGACTCCAACGCTCAGCGCCTCGGCGTGAAGGCCTACAGCGGTACCCACGTCACCGCCGGATCCATTCTGGTTCGCCAGCGTGGCACCCGCTTCCACCCCGGTGAGAACGTCGGCAAGGGCGGCGACGACACCCTGTTCGCCACCGCCGACGGCTTCGTCGCCTTCGGACGCCGCAAGGGCCGCAAGCTCATCGACGTGCTCCCCGAGTAGTACGTAACGCCAGCAACACCAAGAACACCAAGTACCGGATGCCGCCCTCAGGGGCGGCATTCGCCGTTTTCCGGCGCCGTGTTCAGGGTCGTTTTCTAGGCCGTTCGCCTTGTTTTTCTCAACGTTTTGCCCGAGTTGGCCGATGACGAACATACCTACATTTCTCTGAGGTATTGCATGAACCCGCGCCGAACGCGCCCCATCGACGACCAGCAGCGAGGCGCTGCCATCGTCGAGGCGGCCTTGATAATGCCTGTACTCCTCCTCCTCGTGTTTGGCGTGCTCGAGATGGGCATGTTGATGCGGGACAATCTGACACTCGCACAGTCCACCCGTGACGGCGCCCGTGCGGCCAGCGCCTACGGCAATATCGACGACGCGGACTTCCGCATCCTCCAGATCGTGGGCAACGCCTCGTCGGCGGTTCCCGATCGGGTCGTGACGAAGGTCGTCGTGTTCGACCCGGGCTCGTTGAACGAGAACGGCGCACCGTCGAACACCTGCAAGACCGCAAACGTCGGCCAGGCGGCGAGCGGACCCAACGGTGCGTGCAATGTGTACACGTTGGCCGACATCGAGCGTCCGCAACTCTTCGGTGACTGTGCCGACATCAACACCCTCGACCGCTACTACTGCCCGGCTGACCGCGAAGTGTCGCTGGGCAACTCCGACTACATCGGCGTCTGGATCGAGTTCGAACATCGCTATGTGACCGGCCTCTTCGGCCGGGACATCACCATCACCGACCAAACGATCATGCGGATCGAACCTAAGGAATTCTGATGCGGCCGATCGTTTCACCCACCCAAGTTCCTCTCGGCGACGATGGTCAGCCGCTCAGCCGCCGAGAACGCGGCGCAAACATCGTGGAGTTCGCCATCATGGCGCCACTCATCGCGCTGCTCTTGATGGGCCTGCTCGAGATGGGCCTGGCGTGGCGGGACTCCCTGACGGTGGCAACCGCAGCGCGCTCCGGCGCTCGCGTTGGCAGCAACCTCGGTAACCAGCGCCTCGCTGACTACGAGACGATCCAAAGCGTGCTTGCGGCAATGTCGGCCATCGACGACGACAAACTCGAGATGATCATCATCTACGACGGCAGCGCAACGGATGGCGCCATTCCGGCCGCCTGTTTGGCGAGCGGGGGCACGTCGGTTGCGAACGTGTGCAACGCCTACGACAACACCGCGCTCGCCACCCTCGACGCCACCGACTTCGAGGCCGACCCGCTCGATCCCGAGCTCTGCAAGGCCGGTTCGCTCGACGAGGCGTGGTGTCCGAAAGACCGGACGTACAGCAGCCAACACACGCTGGGATTCTTCGGCGTCTACGTGAGGGCGAAGTACGAGTCGATCACCAAGATCTTGCCCACGGGCGACCTCACACTTGAAGACACGACCGTCATGCGGGTTGAACCCCGCTTGGAGACCGCACCATGAGACCACAATGCACCGCCCCAGCCGAGCGATCCCGTGAACAGGGCTACGCGATGGCGATGCTCGGCTTGCTGATCATCCCGATGATGGCCTTCGTTGCCCTCGCGACCGATGTCGGTTCCTGGTACGCCGAGGCCACCCGCATTCAGCGCGCCGCAGACGCCGGCGCACTGGCAGGAGTGGTATGGATGCCAAACTTCGCGACGGCCGAGTCCGTCGCCCTCGATGTCGTCGCCAAGAACGG
Source organism: uncultured Acidimicrobiales bacterium (assembly GCA_965531045.1). GTDB lineage: Bacteria > Actinomycetota > Acidimicrobiia > Acidimicrobiales > SHLQ01 > CBESNZ01. The sequence continues at coordinate 1,500 of CBESNZ010000107.1, read as the reverse complement.
CTTCGTCGATACGGGATTGCCCGGCTCGCGCTATACCGTCGAGGTGCTGCCGGTTGCCGGCTTCTCGCAGCAGCTGGCGGTACGTATCACCGACAACGATGCTCCGATCTACTTCTCGGCGGTGTTCATCGACGACATGTCGATCGCCCGACAGGCCGTTTCCGAATATGTGCTGCCCGTCCCGATGGGATCCCCCAGAAACCACCTGGGCACTGGGCAACAGATCACGGGAACCTACGAGGAAGGCTTCTTCCTCTCCGTCAACGGCTTCTGCTCGGCCCGTGAGAACGGCGACCATCGATCGGTTCGTTTCGACGAGAACTGGAACAATGGCAGCCAGGCACCGCTGTGTCCCGATGCCAGCGGCGGCGCCACCGTGGCCCCGGTCGGCGATTCGCCAGGCGTCAACTCCGTACCCAATACACCGAGTGGCACCTACACGCATTGGAAGTACAACGACACCTACGTCCAGGTCGATCCGTACGAGTACTACGTCGAGGTCTCCGACACCACGTCACCGATCGAGATCTACATCTTCAGCCCCGGCACGACCAACGGCGCAAACTCGAAACCCAACAACGACTGGGACAACGACGACATCGTCACGACGTTCTCGATCAAGGGACCCGACGGGACGCCTCTCGACGAATCCGACAATGTGGCCTTCCCCGCCTGCCCAGGGCGCGAGTACGGCAACGGTGCCAGCCCCACGTACAGCGACTCGACCGCGGCACCGACCGCGGTCATCAACGGTGCAACCTACGCACTCTTTTGCACGATTCCGTCGGGGTCGCCCACCGGCCGCTACATCATGGCCGTCAACCAGGTACAAGGTGCGCAGGACTCGATCGGTCAGAACTCGTTCAGCATCCTCGCCAAGGTGCAGGGCGGCGCCAACGTGTGCGACACCCGCGCCAGCGAGGGCGACTACGACGCCGCTTGCCCCGGCGTCTACGCCAAGGAGTGGATGTCGATCATGGCCGCAGCCGACGACACCGCTGCCGAATTCTTCCTCGCCGAAATCGACGATGAACACGAAGGCAAGGTCATGAAGATCAGCCTGTTCGACCCGGGCGAGGGTGGTAACTACATCCAGATCCTCGATCCGAACGGCAACTCGGTGGAGTTCGAATGGGAGACCGCTGACGGATCGTTGTCCGGAACCGCCGACACCTCGACCTCACCCGACAACTCGCTGAGCGTAAGCGGTACCAAGCCCAACCCGCCGTACGAGGTCAGTACGTCGCGGTTCAGCAACAAGACCGTCGTCCTCGAGATCCCCTTGCCCGGCGACTTCACCACCAGCTACGGCACCGCCCGCTGGTGGAAGGTGTTCTACGACTTCGGCACGAGCAACGTCACCGACCGCACGACGTGGGCCGTCAGTATTCTCGGAGACCCTGTTCGCCTGGTCGAGTAGGAGTTGTACTGTATTTCCCGCTCGGTCCTCGCTCCAGCACTTGCCATTCGTCGCTGGCGCTCCTCGGTGGCTGCTGCTGA